>JBJXGS010000130.1:0-6668 GCA_046160545.1 Burkholderiales bacterium | reverse complement strand
TATGGATCGACTCGAAATTCTCGCTCTCGACCCGGTAGGCTACGACGCGGGCGTCTGCCTCCAGCTCGAGCGCGACATCGCGCACCAGGTCCTCGACGAACTTCGGATTGTCGTAGGCGCGCTCGGTGACGTACTTCTCGTCCGGGCGCTTGAGCAGCCCGTAGAGCTCGCACGAGGCCGCCCGCTCCGCCATCGCGATCAGATCCTCGGGCGCGAGCGGCGCCGCGAGTTCGGCCGCGATCGACACGGTCGAGCGCTGGTTGTGCGCGCCGTACGCCGAAATCTCCTTCGAGCACGGGCACAGGCTGGTCACCGGCACTTCGACTTCGACGTGAAGCGTGGCGCACGCGCCGCCGCTCGCGCGCAGGGTCACGTCGTAGTCCATCAGGCTTTCCACGCCGGAGACCGGAGCGCGCTTGCGCACGAAGTACGGGAAGCGCAGCGCCAGCGTGCCTTCCTGCGCATCGAGCCTGCGCAGCATGGCCTGCAGCAGCGCCGGCAGGGTGGCCACGGAAGTCTCGCCCCCGTGTGTCTGCAGCACCTCCAGGAAGCGCGACATGTGCGTACCTTTGGCCGTCGCAGGCAGCGCGACGGCCATGTCCACGGTGGCGATGGTCGTTACCGCCGCGCCGCCCACGGCGGTCGCGCTGACAGGATGCCGCAGACCGCGAATGCCCACACGGTCGATGGCGATCGCCCGGTGATCGGGCTGCGACTGGATGTCGGGCAGAAGCAGGCGTTCCGGTGCGTTCATGCGGGTCTTTCCTTGTCCGATGGTGGGGTCAGCGTCGAATGACTCGGTCAGGTGCCCCCGGTTCAATCAATATTTCGGGTGGCGGGGTCGAGAAACATGAAACCGGGACCGTGCACCCGGGTCTGAACGGGGCTCACAACGAGCAGGGCGAAAGCCTCCAATCCATCATTGAGGAGCAGGACATGAAATCGCTGTCTCGCATCATCGCCGGCGCAGCACTCGCCATCGCCACCTCGGCCGCGTTTGCCGCCGACATCGTGGACACCGCGGTCTCGGCCGGCCAGTTCAAGACGTTGGTGAAGGCCGTGCAGGAAGCTGGCCTGGTTGAAACGCTGAAAGGCAAGGGTCCGTTCACCGTGTTCGCGCCCACCGACGAGGCGTTCGCCAAGCTGCCGGCAGGCGCCCTGGACGCGCTGCTGAAGGACAAGCAGAAGCTCGCCGCCGTCCTCACCTACCACGTCGTCCCCGGCCAAGTGATGGCCGCGCAGGTGAAGCCCGGTGCGGTGAAGACCGTCCAGGGTCAGTCGCTGATGGTGAGCGCGAAGGGCGGCGCCGTCATGGTCGACGGGGCAAAAGTCGTCAAGACCGATATCGCCACCTCGAACGGCGTCATCCACGTCATCGACGCGGTCGTCATGCCGAAGTAGGCCGTCGCAGTGGTTGTGGCTGCAGCGGCTCCCCGCCCGGCGTTCTCCCCGCCGGACGGGGCTGCCGCTCAGCGTTCCAGATCGTCCCTCCATATTTCAAAGGAGCCGCAATGAATCTGCCCCTGTCCCGTCGCCTGTTTCTGATGACGCTCGCAGCGTCCGGAGCGGCGCTCGCCACCCGCGCCCAGGCCCAGGCCCTTCTGGACGAGAAAGACGCCCAGGCCGTGGCGTTGGGCTATGTGGCCGATGCCAAGCGCGTCGACGCCAAGAAATTTCCGAAATTCGTCACCGGACAGAACTGCGCCAACTGCGCCCTCTACACCGGCAGGGCAACCGACAAGGCCGGCGGTTGCCCGTTGTTCGGCACCAGGCAGGTGACCGCAGCCGGCTGGTGCAATGCGTGGGCGAAGAAAGCGTGACCAGGCCTGCTTGCGCTGGGGTCTTGCCCTGACACCGTGCCGCGCAGGCTTTCGCGGCAACAAGGCAGCGTTGCCACGCAAGCCTTGCGTGGCTTGCGGCCGGGTCATGAGCTGGCGCCGGCGGTGGGCGAGGAA
The DNA here is from genome assembly GCA_046160545.1 of Burkholderiales bacterium. Classification (GTDB taxonomy): domain Bacteria; phylum Pseudomonadota; class Gammaproteobacteria; order Burkholderiales; family JAEUOS01; genus JAEUOS01. Next base: position 4,713 of record JBJXGS010000130.1, on the reverse strand, counting down.
CTGGGTTGAGGTCAGGTACTGCTCCGATGCCTGCCGGCGCAACAAGACTGCGCGTGCCTAAGCTGCGCAACCTGATCGTCGTGCTGGCCGACCAGCTCGATCTCGACGCGGCGGCGTTCGATGGCTTCGATGCCAAGCGTGACGCGGTGTGGATGGCCGAGGCGGCCGAGGAATCGACCCACGTCTGGTCGAGCAAGCCGCGCACGGTGATGTTCCTCGCCGCGATGCGGCATTTTGCGCTCGCGCTGCGCAGCGCTGGCCGCCCGCTTCACTACTCCCGCCTGGATGCTCCAGGGAACTGCGGCAGCCTGGGCGCGCAGCTGCAGGCCGACATCGCGAGCCTGCAGCCGGCCCGTTTGGTCATGACTGAACCGGGGGACTGGCGCGTTCAGCAGGCGATGAAAGCAGTCGCCGAAGCCAATCGCCTGCCGCTCGACATCCGGGACGATCGCCACTTCTTCTGCAGCGTGCGCGAATTCGCCGCCCATGCCGGGGCGCGCAAGTCGCTCCGCATGGAGTACTTCTACCGCGAGCAGCGCAAGCGGCACGACGTGCTGATGCAGCGTGATACGCAGGGCGCGGTGCCGGTCGGCGGGCAGTGGAACTTCGACGCCGACAACCGCGAGGCCTTTGGCGCGGCCGGCCCGGGCGCGGTGCCCGCGCGCAGCACCTTCGAGCCCGATACCGTCACGCGCGAGGTGATTGCGCTGGTCGAAACCCGGTTCGCTTCTCACCCGGGCCGGCTGGACAGTTTCGCCTGGCCCGTCACGCGCGCGCAGGCGCTGCAGTCTCTTGAGGCCTTCATCCGGGAGCGGCTGCCGCTGTTCGGCCGCTACCAGGACGCAATGTGGCCGGGCGATCCGTGGCTGTACCACTCCCACCTGTCGGCAGCGCTCAACCTGAAACTTCTCAACCCGCGCGAGGTGGTGGCGGCGGTGGAAGCTGCGTACCGCGACGGACAGGCACCACTGGCCAGCGTCGAAGGCTTTATTCGCCAGATCCTGGGCTGGCGCGAGTACGTTCGGGGCATCTACTGGACCCAGATGCCGGAATACCTGGAACGCAATACGTTGGGCGCCCAGGAAGACCTGCCGCAGTGGTACTGGACAGGCGCGACCGATATGGCCTGCCTGCGCGACGCGCTCGCGCAGACACTCGCGCACGGCTACGCCAACCACATCCAGCGCCTGATGGTTACCGGCCTGTACGCGCTGATGCTGGGTGTGCAGCCCAAGCAAGTCCACGCCTGGTACCTCGCGGTGTACGTCGACGCCGTGGAATGGGTCGAGCTGCCCAACACCCTTGGCATGAGCCAGTACGCGGACGGCGGAATCATGGGCAGCAAGCCCTACATCGCCACCGGCAAGTACATTCAGCGCATGAGCCCGCACTGCCAGGGCTGCCGCTACGACCCGGCGCAGCGCAGCGGCGACGACGCGTGCCCGTTCACCACCCTGTACTGGGATTTCCTGCTCCGCCACAAGGCAAGCCTGGCGAAGAACCCGCGCATGGCGCTGCAGGTAAAAAACGTGGCGCGCCTGACCGTCACGCAACAGCGCGCCGTGGCCGAGCGCGCGGCGGCGATCCGCCGGGGCGAGGTCGGGGTCCCGGCCTCGCTCCCCTCAACCACCGCAACTTTGGAAATGAAGGCATGAATTCGATCGCCCTCATCACCGGTGCCAGCGGCGGCATTGGCCGCGCTTTGGCTCGACAACTGCAGGCCCAGGGTTGCCGGGTTGCCGCGGTCGGTCGCGATGCGGGCCGGCTGGCCGGCGTCGAGGCGGCCGTACGCATTGTCGCGGACACCACCACGCCGGAAGGCGCCGCCTCGGCCCTCGCTGCCTGCCAGGACGCTCTTGGCGCCGCACCGGGATTGCTGGCGCATTGCGTGGGCAGCACGCTGATCGCGCCCTTGCACCGTACCCGGCTGGAAGCCTACCGCGAGGTGATGCGCGTCAACCTCGACAGCGCGGTGTTCGTGTTGCAGGCCTGGATCGCGGCGCTGCAGGGCGCGCCCGGCGCGGCCGTGTTCGCGAGTTCGGTGGTGGCGCGCATCGGCGTCGCCAACCACGAAGCCATCGCCGCGGCCAAGGGCGGCGTCGAGGCCCTGGTGCGCGGCGCCGCGGCCACTTATGCGGGGCAGGGGCTGCGCATCAATGCCGTGGCCCCGGGCCTGACCGACACGCCGCTGAGCGCCGGCATGCTGAAGCTACCCGCGATGCGGGAAGGCGCCGCGCGCCAGTACCCGCTGGGCGGCGTGCAGACGGCCGACCAGGTGGCCGGAGTGATGGCCTGGCTGCTGGGCGAGGGCTCGGCCCGCCTGACCGGCCAGGTGCTCGCGGTGGACGGCGGCTTCACCACAGTGCGGCCGCTTGTAAAGTAGTTGTGCAACGCGTATTCGCGACGCTCGGGAGACGCAAATGAACGAGGACCCGCGCTGCTGCGGCAGCGGCACCTGCATCATCGACCCCGAAGGCCGCTGCTGGTGCGGCCGGCAGTGGGATGGCCTTGCGATGCGCCTTGCACCGCTGCTGCAGGCGGCCGTCCCTGGTCAGCCGGAGGTGGTGAAGCCGGCGCGTGGGCCGGGAGAGTGAGCGCCGTAGTGCCTGCGCGCAGCGAGCCGTTGCCGGTGGTTGTGGGATGGCTGGGCTACGGCGGCGCGCTGCCTTTCGTCGCCACGGCCCTGGCGGCCCGCTTCGACCCTGCGCATGCTTCCCTGTGGGCGTTCGCGCTGTTGGCGTACGGCGCGGTCATCGTCAGCTTCGTGGGCGCCTTGCACTGGGGCATCGCGATGAGTGCTTTGCGTGCCGGCGACGACCTCGTCCGACGCGCCTCCGAGCTATACGCTTGGAGCGTGATGCCCGCGCTGCTAGCGTGGGTGGCGTTGCTGTCCCACGCAATCCTTGCGCACGGCATGGCTTGGGCCGCGGTGCTGCTGGTGCTAGCGTTTGGCGCGCATTATGTTCGCGATCGGCGCCTGACGACAGCGCTCAACCCGCCCGCCTGGTACCTGCCGCTGCGCCGGCAACTCACCGCGGTGGCGTGCCTGAGCCTTCTGAGCCTGTACCTGCCCCCGCAAGCGGCGACCGCCGCCGATGCCGCCAAAGCGACGGCGCACACCGCCGCGATGTAACCGATCGGTTACGTCGGCACGTTGCCTCAGGCCGCCTTCGACTTCGCCGGCCCGGCCTTCGCCTGGGCAGGGCCCGCCTTGGATATCAACTCGCGCAGCACGTAGGGCAGGATGCCGCCGTGCTTGTAGTAGTCGACCTCGATCGCGGTATCGATGCGCGACTTCACCTTGATCGCCTGCGTCGAGCCGTCCTTGCGCGTGATGGTCAGCGTCAGTTCCTGCTGCGGGCGGATGTCGTCCAGCCCCGAGATGGAGATGGTCTCCTCGCCGGTGATGCCCAGCGACGCGGCGCTGTCCGCGCCGGTGAACTGCAGCGGCAACACGCCCATGCCCACCAGGTTGGAGCGGTGGATGCGCTCGAAGCTTCGCGTGATCACTCCCTTGACGCCCAATAGCTGGGTGCCCTTGGCCGCCCAGTCGCGCGAGGAGCCGGTGCCGTATTCCTCGCCGCCGAAGATTACCGTCGGGGTGCCGTCGGCGATGTAGCGCATCGCCGCGTCGTAGATCGGCAGTTCCTCGCCTTTGTACCGGGTGAGGCCGCCTTCCTTGCCGCCCAGCATCAGGTTCTTGATGCGCACGTTGGCAAACGTTCCCCGCATCATCACTTCATGGTTGCCGCGGCGCGCGCCGTAGCTGTTGAAGTCCGCCACCGAGACGTCGTTCTCCTGCAGGAACAGTCCCGCGGGGGAGGTGGGCTTGATGGCACCGGCCGGGCTGATGTGGTCGGTGGTGACCGAGTCGCCGAAGACGCCGAGGATCTTCGCGTTCTGGATCGCGCCGGGCGCCTTGGGCTGCATGGCGAAGTCGTCGAAGAACGGCGGCTCGGCGATGTAGGTCGAGTCCGGCCACGGATAGACCTGACCCGAGGGCGCGGCGATTTTCGCGAACATCGGGCTCGCCTCGGCGAGGTTGGCGTAGAGCTTGCGGAAGGTGGGTGCGTCCATCGCCAGCTTCATCAACGCCTGCACCTCGTCCGCGGTGGGCCAGATGTGGCCGATATAGACATCCTGGCCGTCCTTCGATTTCCCGAGCGGCTCGGTCCTGAAATCCTTCAGCACGCTGCCGGCGATGGCGTAGGCCACCACCAGCGGCGGCGAGGCGAGGAAGTTGGCGCGGATGTTGGCGTGGATGCGGGCCTCGAAATTGCGGTTGCCCGAGAGCACCGCGGCGCATACCAGCTCGTTCTTGACGATGGTTTCCTCGATCGGCGCCGCCAACGGGCCGGCGTTGCCGATGCAGGTGGTGCAGCCGTAGCCGGCGAGGTAGAAGCCCAGCTTCTCCAGGTAGGGCAGGAGGCCGGCCTTGGTGAGGTACTCGGTGACCACGCGCGAGCCCGGCGCGAGCGAGGTCTTGATGTGCGGCTTCACCGTCAGGCCCAGTTCCACCGCCTTCTTGGCCAGCAGGCCCGCGGCCAGCAGCACGCCGGGGTTGGAGGTGTTGGTGCAGGAGGTGATGGCGGCGATGAGCACGTCGCCGTTGCGGATCTCGGTGCCGTCGTAGGCCTTGTAGGGCTTCTGCAGCTCCTCGGGCTTCTTGGCGAAGCCGCTGTCCTTGACCGGCGCGGAGAAGAGATTGGTGAA
>JBJXGS010000129.1:0-14468 GCA_046160545.1 Burkholderiales bacterium | reverse complement strand
AAGCGCGCCAGCGACTGCGAGATCGTCAGCGCCGGCAGGGGCTTCAAGACAGCCGCCATCAGTCGACCTTTGCCCCCGAGCGCTTGATGACCTTGCCCCACTTCTCGATCTCCGCTGCGGTGAAGCTGCCAAGTTGCTCCGGGGTGCTCGCGGTGGCATCGGCGCCGAGTCCGGCGTAGCGTTCACGGATATCGGGCATGGCGGCGATCTTGACCATCTCTGCGTTGAGCCGCTCAATGACCGGGCGCGGCGTGCCGGTCGGCGCGACCAGTGCCACCCACGCGACACCCTCGAACCCGGGCAGGCCCGATTCGGCCACCGTCGGCAGGGCCGGCATGGCCTGCGAGCGGTTGCGGCTGCCGACCGCCAGCGCCTTGAGTTTGCCGGCGCGTACGTGCGGCAGCACACCGGGGCCGGTCTCGAACATCAGCGACACCTGGCCGGCGATCAGGTCGGTGATGGCCGGCGGCCCGCCGCGATACGGGATGTGCAGCACGAACACCCCTGCATCGGCCTTGAACATTTCCATGACGAGGTGGTTGGTCACGCCGCTGCCGCCGGAGGCATAGTTGATCTGCCCGGGTCGCGCGCGCGTATGGGCGATCAGTTCCTTGACGTTGTTGGGCGCGAAGCCCGGGTTGGCCACCAGGAAGAGTGGCACGATCGCCGCCATGGAAACCGGCGCGAAGTCCTTGAGAGGGTCGTAGGGAAGTTTGGCGTACAGCCCCGGGTTGACCGACAGCGGTCCGCTGGAGGACATGAGGAGGGTGTAGCCATCCGCATCGGCCTTCTTGGCCAGTTCCGAGCCGATGATGCCGGCCGCGCCGGGACGGTTCTCGACAAAGAAACTCTGCCCGGTCGACTCGCCGAGCTTGCGCGCCACGTCGCGCGCGATCACGTCGGTTGCCTGCCCGGGAGGGAACCCGACCAGCATGCGCACCGGCTTGGCCGGCCACGTCTGCGCGGCCACCAGCGCCGGCAGCAGCAGCGCACATGCGCCCGCCAGCGCGAAGAGCGCGCGCGCGGCACGTCGGGATTTCACCTGAGGGTTTGCGGCAGCCATGTCACGATTCCTGGAAAGAACGTCATTGCGGCGATGAACACGCACAGCAGAACGCAGAACGGCAGCGCCGCCAGCGCCACGCGCGTCTGCGAATCGCCAGTCATCTGCTGGATCACGAAAAGATTGAAACCCACCGGCGGCGAGACGTTCGACAGCTCGATGGTGACCACGATGAAGATGCCGAACCAGACCTTGTCAAAGCCGGCCTGGGTCACCAGGGGCAGCGCGATCGGCAGCGTCATGACCATCGCCGAGAGTCCGTCCAGCGCGGTGCCCAGAATCAGGTAGACGATGAGCAGGGTCAGGATCAGCATGCCGGGTGACAGCCCCAGACCCTTCATCCACGTTGCAATCGCAGCGGGGATGCCCATGAAGGTCATGGCCTTGGCCAGGAACAGCGCGCCGCACAGGATGAGCCCGATCATCGAGCAGGTGCGCACCGTGGAAAAAAGCGCCGACTTGAGATTGGTCCAGGTGAGGGTGCGCTGAAAGGCCGCCACGACCAGAGCGCCACCGACGCCGATCGCCGCTGCCTCGGTCACGCTGGCCAGTCCGCTGTACATCGAGCCGATCACCGTGAGGATCAGGAACATGACCGGGATCAGGTCGGCCAGGGCGCGTATGCGGTCACCCCAGGTCGGCTGCTCTCCATCGTGGGGTGCGATCGACGGATCGCGCACGGCGCGGAACATGATCCAGCCCATGTAGGAGGCCGCGACGATGAGGCCGGGGATGATGCCGGCGATGAAGAGGTGCAGGATCGAGGTCTCAGCCAGCACCCCGTAGATGACCATCGGGATGGACGGCGGGATCAGGAGGCCGATCGTGCCCGCGCCGGCCAGCGAGCCCATCGCCAGGTCGCGGTTGTAGCCGCGCTTCAAGAGTTCCGGCAGCGTCATGCGCCCGACCGTCGCGGTGGTCGCGGCCGACGAGCCCGACACGGCGGCAAAGAGCGTGCACCCCAGCACGTTCACGTGCAGGAGGCGTCCGGGCAGGCGGTTGACCCACGGCGCCAAGCCCTTGAAGAGCGACTCCGAGAGTTTGGAGTGGAACAGGATGTCGCCCATCAGGATAAAGAGCGGCAAGGTCACCAGTTCGTCGCCGGTGATCGAACCCCACACGTCGCGCGCGATCAGGCGGTCGATCGGGATGTCCTTGAACAGCGCGAGCGAGATCATGCCCGTGCCCATCAGGGCAAAGCCGATCCAGATGCCGGCAACGAGCAGCACCAGCATCAGGACCAGGAGGAAAGTGGCGGGCAGCATGGGGTTTGCGTGGTTGATAGCCGCCGGCGTCGCGCGAGCGGCGGGCGGGCCGGATTCAGTCCGGCCTCACTCCTGCCTTGGTTCGGATTCAGTCGGCATAGGTCAGCACCTTGGCTGCGTCCTCGGCGGCCACGCCATTGATAAGGCGCAGGATGCGCGCGACGAGCGCGAAGCACAGCAACCACACCGAGGCAGCCAGGAAGGCCTGCGGGATGGCCAGCGGCGTCTGCATCGAAAAGTAGGAAACGCTCTTCAAGGCATGGCTCTTCCACGCCAGCACCGTGAGGCCGTAGCACATGACTCCGGCCACGCCCAGGGAGAAGATGGAGCAGCCCAGGTCGACCCAGCGCGCAGCGCGGGCCGGCAGCCACGCCGCGTAGAGCTCCACGCGGATGTGCGCCCCGGCGCGCAGCGCATAGCCCGATCCGGCGAAGAGCGTCACCGCGCACAGGTAACCGCTCCACTCGGTCGCCCACGGCTGGGAGAACGAGAACCATGCCGTCAGAACCGACTCGGCGATCAGCATGACCGAAAGCCAGGACACCGCGACAGCCGCGACCACCGCACCGGCAAGGCACAACCGGTCGATGGCGCGGCAAAAAGCTTCGATCATGAGCAGCCTGGGTGGCGGCGCTACTGCTTGCCGGTACGCGCGCGATAGTCGGCCAGGATCTTTGCACCCTCCGGGCCTGCCGTCTTGGCGAACTGGTCCCACATCGGCCGCGTTACCGTGCGCATGCGCGCAAGCAGTTCGGGCGAGGCGGCCTCCACGGTCATGCCATTGGTGCGCAGCTCACCCATGCGGCGCGTGTGTTCGCCGCGCGACACGTCCCAGAACTGCGGCTCCAGGTCGCGCGCCAGCTTTTCGATCGCCGCGCGGTTCTCCGGCGAGATCTTCGACCAGGCATCATTGCCGATGACCATGAGGTTGGAGGCCCACAGGTGGTTGGTGTTGTAGGTGTGCTTGAGAAACTCCCAGTACTTTTGCGCGACCGCGGTGGTGCCCGAGGTCATCACCGCGTCCAGGCGGCCCGAGGCCAGCGCCGGGACGATATCGGGGTTGTTCATCTGCTGCGGCACCATGCCGATCGCGGTGACCATGTCCGCGGTCAGGCGGTCGTAGGTGCGCATGCGCACGCCCTTTAAGTCGTCGATCGACTTTACCGGGCGCTTGGTGAAGAAGTTCTGCGACGGCCAGGGCACCACGTAGAGCACCTTCTGCCCGCGCTTGGCGAGTGCCGCTTCCCAGGCCGGCCGCGCAAAGCCGTGCATGATGCGCAGCTGCTCGTAGTCGTCGACCAGGAAGGGCAGGGACTCGATGCCCAGGAACGGAATGTCGCCGACGTTCTGGAATCCCGCGAATTCCGCCATCGGCACGACGCGATCCTCGATGGCGCGCACCGACTCGTTGGCCTTGATGCCCAGCGCGCCGCCCGGGTGCACCTTCATGGTCACCGCGCCGCGCGTGACCTTGCCCACTTCCTCGGCGAAGCGTTGCGCGTTCGTGGTGTGGAACTCGCTCGGCCCCCAGGGGATCGAGATGTCGAAGTTCTGCGCCGAGGCAGTCCCGGTGGCCAGCAGCACCGCGGCTGCGGCGCACTTGATGAACGATGATAAGGACATGAGGGTCTCCTTAAGGTTAAGGCGGGTGGATCAGGGTTCGCGTTGCAACTGCATCGAATAGGCGAATCGATCGCCGGGATGGATGTTTTCCGAGACCTCCAGCAGGCGTGACGCCGCATCGTAATACAGGCGCAGCGTGCGCAGCGCCGGACGACCGCTGCGCTCGTTCAAGGTCGCGGCGTCGTGCCGGTCCAGCGAGACCGCCGAGATGTGCTGCTCGACCCGGCTGATGGTCACGCCGAATTCGCGTTCGACGATCTCATAGAGCGGGCCGTCGGTGTCGTGCACGTGCTCAAGGATGCCGGCGAGGATCGGGTTGAAGTAGATGCGCGTCGCGCAAATGGGTTGCTCGCGCCCGCCGGCGCGGTCGAAGCGTACCCCGCTGGCGGTCAGCCATTCCTCTCCGGCGCGGGCATCGAATTCCAGCGCCTGCATGCGCGTTAGCGCGGCGCGACCCTTCGAGGTGATGGAGAGCCAGGTGGTGCGCGCATACTGGGTGAGCGCTGCGACATTGCCGACCTGCTGGGTGAAGCGTGCCTCACCGGCGCGCCCGATCACCTGGGTGCCCGAGCCCTGGCGGCGCAACACCAATCCTGCCTCAGCCAGCTGGCGCAGCGCCGCGCGCGCGGTGAAGCGGCTGATGGCGTGGGCCACGCACAGTTCGGCTTCCGTGGGAAGGAAGTCGCCCAGGGCATAGCGCCCATCGGCGATGTCGGCCAGGAGTGCGCTGGCCACCTCGCGATAGCGCGGCACCGCCGCGCCGCGGCGCGGCCCGCGCGCCCGACGCGCGCCGGGCTTGGCGGGGTTGCGCGCAGCGTGGCGGTGCGCGGGCGACGGTTCGGCGCTCATGGGGTGCATGTTAATATGTCCGGACAAATTTGCAAGCCTTGCGCCCGAAGCCTTTCGTGACCACGCCTGCCTTGTCGCTGGCCTCGATCTGCGCCCGCCCGGTGGATTCGGCCACGCTCGAGCGCGCCGCGCTGCATGTGCAGGACTGGCTGGGCTGCGCCGCGGCCGGCGCGTGCGAGGCGGTAGGCGCACCGTTGGCGGCCTGGGCCGCGAGTCGACCGCCGGGCCCCGCAACACTCCTCACCGGACAGCGCGCCGGCATGCTGGATGCGTGCCTGATCAATGGCGCCTTCGGCAATCCGCTGGAAATGGACGATGTGCATCGCGCCGCCATCCTGCACCCCGGACCGGTCGTGATCCCGGCCGCACTCGCGGTGGGGGAAGCGACGGGGGCGTCGGCCGGCGATGTGCTCGCTGCCATCGTGCGCGGCTACGAAGCGATGATCCGCGTCGGCGTCGCCGCGGGACCCGGTCACTACGCGTTCTGGCATCCGACGGCCACCTGCGGGGTGTTCGGCGCGGCCATGGCGGCGGCCTCGCTTATGCGCCTGGGTACCGATGCGACCATCGCCGCGCTGGGCAACGCCGGCACCCAGGCGGCCGGCCTGTGGCAGGTGCGCCACGAGGACGTCATGGCCAAGCAGTTGCACACAGCCCACGCGGCGCATGCCGGCGTCCTGGCTGCCGACTGGGCGCAGCACGGCTTCAGCGGGGCGCGCACGATTCTCGAAGGACCGCAAGGTTTCTTCGCTGCCTTAGGCGGCGGTGATCCGCACAAAGTCAGTGCCGGGCCGGACCGACCATGGAAGATTTTCGAGGTCAGCTTCAAGCCCTGGCCGGCTTGCCGCCATGCGCATCCGCTCATCGACGCGGCGCTGGCGCTGCGTGAAGAACTGTCGGCAGATGCGCTTGCCGCAATCGATTTCGTCGAAGTGTGCACTTACGCGGACGCGATCAAATTCTGCGACAAGCCGGCCCCGCTGAGCGCGCTGGCGGCCAAGTTCAGCCTGCAGCACTGTGCGGCCACCGTGCTCCTCCACGGCAGGCCCGAGCTGGCGCACTTCGAGCCGGCGGCGCTGGCCGAAGCGCGCGTCGCGGCCCTGCGCGCCCGGGTGCGGGTTGCCACCGCAGAGCCCTATGCGTCGGCCTACCCCGCGCACTTTGGCGCGGCGCTTACGGTGCACACAGCGGGCCGCAGGCACGAATATGCCGTGAACGACGCGCTGGGCGACCCGGAAAATCCACTGTCGCGTGACGCGATCGATGCCAAGGCGCGCACCCTCATGCAGCACGCGCGCTGGAAGGCCTCGCGCATCGACGCGGCCATGCAGGCCATCCGCAACCTGCCCGGCGCGCCCACGCTCGCCGCGCTGACCGCCACCTTTCATCCATGAGCGACTATTTCGCGTTTACCGACCCGGCGCAGCTGGCCGCCGACTATCCGGCCGGTGAGGCGTTTCTGAAACGCTTCACGACCATCTCCGCCGACGAGTTGCGCGCCTTGCAGGAAGAGCGCTTTGCGCGCGTGCTGGCGCTGGCCTGGAAGACGCCCTTCTACCGACGGCTGTGGGGCGCGCGCGGCATCGAGCCCGGCGACATCCGCGGCCTTGCGGATCTGCCGCGACTGCCGACCTTCGACAAGAGCGACATTATGGAGTCGATTGCGAAAAAGCCGCCGTTCGGCGACTTCCACGCCATGGACGCCTATGAACCGGGGCAGCGCCCGCCGGTGGTCTTTCATACCACCAGCGGCACCACCGGCCGGCCGCAGGTGCTGCTGTTCGGACCGCGCGGCCGCGAGGCGCAGAACCGCATCCTGGCGCGCACCTACCTGCTGCAGGGGCTCACCGACGACGACGTGGTGCACTCGGTGTACGGCCACGGGCTGATCAACGGCGGGCACTACATCCGCGAGACCTTTCTGCACTGGACGCGCGCCATCTTCATGTCCGCCGGCACCGGGGTCGAGACGCGCTCGGCAGCGCAGGTCGAACTCATGCGCGATTTCGGCGCGACCGTCATCGTCGGCTTCGGTGACTACATCCGCTACCTGGGAGATGCCGCGAAGAACGCCGGCCTCGACATCAAGCGCGACTTTCGCGTGCGCATGATCTCCGGCCATTTGGGTTCCGATCGCGAGGCCATCGCCGCCGCCTGGGGCGGGGTCGAGACCTTCGACTGGTACGGCGTCGGCGACACCGGCATCATCGCCGGCGAAGGCCCCGACCACGACGGCCTGTACGTGCACGAGGACGCGCAGTGGGTCGAACTGACCGAACTCGACTCCGACACCCCGGCCGCGCCGGGCGCGCCGGGCAACCTGGTCGTGACCGTGCTCATGAAGGACGACATCTATCCGATGATCCGCTTCAACACCCACGACGTGACGCGCTTCTTGCCCGGGCAGTCGTCGCTGGGGCTGCGCTTGCGCCGCATCAGCGGGTTCGAGGGGCGCAGCGACAACATGGTCAAGCTGCGCGGCATCAACATTTTTCCGCAGGCGGTGGGCGCGATACTGGCCGAACTGCCGGCCTATGGCGGCGACTACTACTGCCGCGTCGATCGCGAGGCCAACGGTCGGGAGGGCATGACCGTGGTGTGCGAGACGCGCGATGCCTCGAGCGCCCAGGCTACTGTGTACGCCGAGCTGCTCAAACGCCGCATCGGCATCGAAGTCTCGGTGGAGTTCGCTGCCCCGGGCGAGCTCAAGACCGTGACCGGCATCGACTCGCGCCAGAAGCCGCTGCGCCTGGTCGACACGCGCAAGTAAAGCCATGCACCCGGCCACTCAAGCCACGGATACGGGGGCACGCACCGCGACGATCACCTCGCGCCTGCACCCGGACCTGCCGCGCGGGGTCGCTGCCCTGGCCGGCGCGCTCGCTGCCAAGCGCCTGTCGGCGACCGAGGCCACGCGCGCCTACCTGGAACGCATTGCCGCCGAAGACGGTGCGATCCGGAGCTTCATCCGCGTCGAGGGCGAGAGCGCCCTGGCTCAGGCACAGGCCAGCGACCAGCGCCGCGCCAAGGGCGCCACTTTGGGGCCGTTGGACGGCATTTCGATTGCGCTCAAGGACAACATCGACGTCGCGGGGCTGCCCACCAGCGGCGGCATCGCCCACTACCGGGACCAGATTGCCGCGAGCGACGCCGAAGTCGTCAGCCGCCTGCGCGCGGCAGGCTGCGTTTTCCTGGGCAAGCTAAACATGCACGAGGGCGCGCTCGGCGCCACCAACGACAACCCATGGTTTGGCCGCTGCGAGAACCCGCGCCGCCCCGGCTATTCTCCCGGCGGCTCGTCCGGCGGTTCGGGTGCGGCGGTCGCGGCCGGCTTTTGTGCCGCGGCACTGGGAAGCGACACCATGGGTTCGGTGCGCTTGCCGGCGGCCTACTGTGCCGTGGTCGGCTACAAGCCCAACCGGGGCGCCATTCCCACGACCGGTGTGATGCCGTTGTCCTGGACCCTGGACCATGTCGGGGTGCTGGGGCTTTCGGTCGAGGACGTGCGCCTGGTGGTCGAGGCAGCGATGGCCGATGCGAGCGCCGCGCGCAACGCCCTCTGTCAGGACCCGGTGCCGCGCCAATCCCTGGTGCTGGGTGTGCCGACCCTGAACGATGTTGAACTCGAACCTGCGCTGGCGCATGCCTTCACCGCCCACCTGGAAAACCTGCGGCGTGCCGGCGTGCGCATCGTCGACCTGGACTTCTCCAAATACGCCTGGACGAAGCTGCGCCGAGAAGGGCTTCTGATCAGCGAAATCGAGGCCGCCGCGGTCCACGGCGCGGCGATCGAGAAGAATCCGCAAGGCTTTTCGCAAACCTTCCGCGACATGCTGGCTTACGGCGCCCGCCAGACTGCGGTGCGCACGGCTTTGGCCTATCGCGCCGTGTGCGAAGCCGGCGAGTTCATCGTCAAGCAGGCCGAAGCGGTCGACGCGCTGCTGTTGCCGACCGCGCCGCAAGCCGCCATCGCCTGGGGTAAGCCGGTACCGGCGAACCAGGCCGATCTCACGGCAATAGCAAATTTTGCTGGCCTGCCGTCGGTAGCGCTACCGATTGCGGAGGCGCCTGAACACGCCAGCCTGTCGGTACAGCTGGTCGGCATGTCCCATGACCTCTTGATGCGCGCAGCCGATTCGATCCAGTCGTAATTCGCGCCGGGAGTCCGGCGCGGCGCGCTGGCCAGCTTCAGTAGGGATTGAGGATCGCGTTGCGCGTGATCTCGCCCGGGTTCCTGAGCCCGCACAAGGCCATGCTGGTGTCGAATTCCTTCTGGATGATTTCCAGCGCCGTCGTCACTCCGGCTTCGCCCAATGCCCCCAGGCCAAAGTTGAAGGCGCGTCCGATCATGGTGCCTGTAGCTCCCAGCGCCAGGGCCTTGAGGAGGTCCTGCCCGGAGCGGATGCCGCCATCCATCCACACCTCGATGTCGCCGCCGACCGCATCGACGATGGGCGGCAGGGCGCGGATCGAGGACAGCGCGCCGTCGAGCTGACGGCCGCCGTGGTTGGACACCACGATCGCGTCGGCGCCAGCCTTGACCGCCATCCTGGCATCTTCCGGATCCTGGATGCCTTTCAGGATCAGCTTGCCGCCCCACTCGTTCTTGACCCAGTCGACGACGTTCCAGTCCAGAGTCGGGTCGAACTGCGATGCGGTCCACTTCGAGAGCGAGACGATGCCCTCGGCACCCTTGACGTGCCCGGAGATGTTGCCGAACACACGGCGCTTGGCGCCCAGCATGCGCAGGCCCCAGGCGGGCTTGGTCATGAGGTCAATCAGGTTTGATACCGTGACCTTGGGCGGCACGGTCATGCCGTTCTTCAGGTCCTTGTGGCGCTGGCCGATGATCTGCAGATCCAGCGTGAGCACCAGCGCCGAGCACTTGGCGGCCTTGGCGCGGCCGATCAGGCGGCGGATGAAGTCGCGGTCGCGCATCACGTAGAGCTGGAACCAGAAGGGCTTGGTGGTGGCTTCGGCGATGTCCTCGATCGAGCCGATGCTCATGGTCGAGAGCGTGAAGGGCACACCGAACTTCTCTGCGGCACGCGCAGCGAGGATCTCGCCGTCGGCCCACTGCATGCCGGTCAGGCCCACCGGCGCCAGCGCGGTCGGGATGGTCACATCAGCGCCAAGCATCTTCGATCGCGTGCTGCGTTCGTCGACATTGACCGCGACACGCTGGCGCAGCTTCAAAGCGGCCAGGTCGTCGCTGTTGGCATGGTAGGTGCCTTCGGTGTAGCTGCCTGCGTCGACATAGTCGTAGAACGCGCGCGGCGCGTTCCTTTTGTGCAAAACGCGCAGGTCTTCGATGCAGGTGATGACGGGCATGGGAAGTACGCTCAAGAACCTTGGGAGAAAGTGATTGTCGCACCGCCCCCGGCCCTGCCGGCTACGCTGCGCGTGGCCGGCGTCAGGACGGGCGGTCGCCCTTGAGCGTGATGCGGTGCATCAGGCGCTTGTGCCCGTGATAGTCGTTGACCGGGTTGTGCAGTACGCAGCGGTTGTCCCACAGCGCGATGTCGCCGACCTGCCAGGAGTAGCGGCAGGTGAATTCCGGCCGCGCCTGGTGCGCGTACAGGTACCCGAGCAACGGCGTGCTTTCTTCCTCGGTCATGCCGGCAAAGCGCGCGGTGTGCGCGCTATTGACGTAGAGGGACTTGCGGCCGGTCTCCGGGTGGGTGCGCACCACGGGGTGCTCGGCCACGAGTTCCTTTTTGGACTGCTCGGTCGGTGCATCCTTGATGCGATCCTCGCGCGTCTTGGTCACGTCGGCCTTGGCCGAGGTGTTGACGCACTTGAGGCCGGCCAGCATGCGCTGCATGCCCGGTGAGAGCGCTTCATACGCGGCCGTCCCGCTGGCGAAGAGCGTGTCGCCGCCGTAGGGCGGCAGCTCGCGCGCGATCAATAGCGTGGCCATGGGCGGGGTCTCGAGATAGGCGGTGTCGGTGTGCCAGATCCCGCCGAAATTGTTGCGCTCGTGCGGCAGTTTGAGCACCGGGATGATCAGCGGGTGCCCTTCGATACCGCGGAAAAACGGATATTCGATGACCTCGCCGAACTGTTCGGCGAATGCCTGGAACGCCCCGTCGTCGATGGGCTGGTTGCGCAAAAAGACCACACCGTGCTCCAGCCACACGGCGCGGATCTCGGCGATCAGCGCGGCGTCATGGCCGCGCGTCAGATCGAAGCCCGTAAGCTCGGCGCCGACGGCGCCGCTCAAGCGGCGTACCTTGATGCGGGAGGCGAGGACAGCAGCCATGCAAGTGTCTCCTTGTTGTCGCGATTGGGCGCCCGGTCTACCAGGCGGCTTCGAGCAGGCCGACCAGGTCGTCAGCGCTTTTGATGGGCCGCGGGTTGGTGCGTACCCACAGGTTCTCGGCGGCGCCGCGCGCGATGGTCGCGAAGTCCTCGCGCCTGACTTCCAGGTCGCGCAGACGTCCCGGCAGGCCCAGCGCGGCGACCAATTCTGTCACTGCCTGCGCCGCGTCGCCGTCGTCGCGGCCCAGCGCCTGTGCGATGCGCATCTGCGCCTCGCGCGTGACGGCGTGATTGAAGCGCAGCACGTGCGGCAGCATGATGCAGGACGTGTGGCCATGGCTCATGCCGGTGACCGCGCCCAGGCTGTGGCCGATACCGTGACTGGCACCGTATGGCACGCGCAGGATGCCGAATCCGGAGAGCCACGCACCTTGCAGGCAGGCCAGGCGCGCCGTCAGGTCGGTCGGGTCTGCCTTGCAGCGCGTAAGGCCGCTTGCCAGCAGCCGCAGGGCGTGCAGCGAAGTGGCTTCGATGAGCGGTGAGGGTTCGATCGAGCAGACACCCTCTGCGGCGTGGTCGATGGCGCGGACCGCAGTGGAAAGCCACAGCCACTGCGGAGTATGCAGCGTGATCTCCGGGTCGAGGATCACCGCGGCTGCGCCAATGAACCTGCCGGCATAGCCGTCCTTGATGCGGCGCACCGGGTCGGTGGCGCCGCCGAAATCGGAGAACTCGGCCGCCGAGAGTGTGGTCGAGACCACCACCTGCCGATACGGCGGCGCCTTGACCAGGGGCGTGTGCCGGCTGCCGTCCGGATTGGCGCGCAGGTGAAAGTCGCCCAATTGCTCGGCGCGGGTCAAGCCGTGCGCGATCGCGATCAGCATCACCTTGACGGTGTCGATCGCGGTGCCGCCGCCGATGGTCAACACCAGATCCGGCGCGACCGCGCGCGCCGCATCCGCCGCCGCGATCACCGACGGGCGCGGCGTGTGCTCGACACATTCGTCAAAGGTGCCGACGTGGCGCGCGCCCAGCGCGGCGCGGATGCGCTCCACCGCGTCGGTCTTGCGGTTGAGGGTCTTGCTGGTGACGATGAATACGCGCCGCGCGCCGCGCCGGTCGGCCTCCTCGACGGCGGCCAGCGCCGCGGGTTTGCCCCAGATGACGCGCTCCTGCGCGAGGAATTCATGCATGCCGTTACGCATGGAATCGAGTGTGCCACAATCCCCGCCCCCCGGACAGCCGCCCTGCGCCATGACTGCATCTAACGACACTTCCATGCGCCCATTCCGGCTGCACATCGAGAGCGCCGCGATCGACGAACTCAAGGCGCGCCTGGCGCGGGTACGCTGGCCCGACGAGGCACCCGTTGCGCCGTGGTCCTACGGCACGTCGGTATCCTTCATGCGCGAAATGGTCGCCACCTGGCGTGATGGTTTCGACTGGCGCGCTACCGAATCCGCGCTCAATGCCTGGCCGCAGTACAGGACCGTCATCGATGGCATCGACGTGCATTTCCTGCACGTGCCCGGGCGCGGTCCGCGTCCGCGTCCGCTGCTGCTTTCGCATGGCTGGCCGGGGTCGATCCTTGAATTCATGAAGGTCATCCCGCTGCTCACCGACCCGGCTGCGCACGGCGGCGATGCGGCCGACGCGTTCACCGTGGTGGTGCCTTCGCTGCCGGGATACACGCTTTCGTTCGCGGATAACCAGCCGCGCAAGTCGCTGCCCGAGATCGGCGCCATGTTCGACACCCTGATGGACCGTCTGGGCTATGCGCGCTACGGCGCGCAGGGCGGCGACTGGGGGTCCTTTGTCACCGCCTGGCTGGGCGCAGAGCGGCCGCAGCGCGTGGCGGGCATTCATCTGAACATGATGCCGCTGCGCCGTGACGCGGCGCTGTTCTCCAACCCGACCGCGGCCGAGAAGGCCTACATGGCCGAGCTGGACCACTTCCTCAAGGAAGAGACCGGCTACCAGGCCATCCAGGGCACGCGTCCGCAGACCCTGGCCTTCGGGCTTGCGGACTCGCCGGTCGGACTGGCGGCATGGATCACCGAAAAGTACCGCGCCTGGACCGACTGCGATGGCGACCCGCGCAATTCCCTCACCATGGACGAGATGCTCGGCAACATCTCGCTCTACTGGTTCACCAACTGCATCGGCGCGTCGTTCTGGCCCTACTACGCGCGCCTGCATGGCCGCTGGCCAATCGACGGGCGCATCGAAGTTCCGACCGGCTACTGTGCGTTCCCGCGCGAGATCCTGCGCCCGCCGCGCGAGTCGGCCGAGCGGGTTTTCAATATCCAGCGCTGGACCGTGATGGAGCGCGGCGGACACTTCGCGGCTCTGGAAAAGCCGCGCGAACTGGTTGACGAGGTGCGGGCGTTTTTCAGAAGCGTCAGCTGGTAGCCGGCCGCCGGCAGGCATTCGGGTACACCCGGCTTGCGCCTGGCATGCCTTTCGCTATGATCTTTTGCTGCAGCCGTCCCTGTCCAACGCGATCTCGAGGAGAATCCCACATGCCGTCTTCCAACGTTGCCCGTTTCTTGTCCGTCGCCGCCGTCGGACTCTCGTTGGCGCTTGCCGGCGCAGCCGCATCGGCCCAGACCGCACTCAGGTTCAACCTCGGCTGGCGTGTCGAGGCTTCCGCCGCCGGATTCCTGGTGGCCCAGCAGAAGGGCTACTACAAGGCCGAAGGCCTGGATGTGACCATCGACACCGGCAACGGCTCGGCCGGGGCGATCACCGCGGTGGCGGGTGGCGCGTACGACGCTGCCTCCGCCGACATCGCCACCTTAGTCGAGTTCAACGCCGCCAACCCGGACCGGCGCCTGACGGCGACCATGATCCAGTACGACGCCAATCCGAATTCGATCATTGTGCGCAAGAATTCAGGCATCGCGCGGCCAGCCGACCTGGCCGGCAAGAAGATCGTCGCCCAGCCCTTCAACGCCTCGCGCAAGCTGTACCCGATCTTCGCCGCGGCCACCAAGACCGACCCCAAGGCCATCCAGTGGCAGAACATGGACCCGGCCGTCGGCGACCATGCCTTCATCAAGGGTGATGCCGACGGAGTCGCGTTCTTCTTCTTCACCGGGCTCATCAACCTGGAGGGCAAGGGCGTCAACCCGAACGACCTCACGGTCATGAAGTTCAGCGACTTCGGCGTGCAGACCTACGGCAATGCCATCGTCTTCAACCCGCGCATGATCCGCGACAACCCCAATGCGGTGCGCGGTTTCGTGCGCGCCACCGTGCGCGGCTGGCTGGACTCCATCCACAACCCGCCCGAAGGCGCCAAGGCGGTCAAGACCCGTGAACCGCTGTCGGACGAAGCCTTGGAATTGAAGCGCCTGCGCATGATCACCGAAGGCTCGATGGTCACGCCCGCCACGCTGCGCGAC
>JBJXGS010000128.1:0-3589 GCA_046160545.1 Burkholderiales bacterium | reverse complement strand
CCGAACGCGGCCGTGCATGCCCTGATTCCGCTCCTGGCTGCGATCCACGAGCGGGAGGCCAGCGGGCGCGGCCAGCACATCGACATGTCGCAACTGGAAGCGATACTCGCGGTCTTCGCCGAGCCTTTGATCGACCATGCGATGAACGGCCGCGCCGCGCGCGCCACCGGCAACAGTCACCAAATGATGGCCCCGCACGGCATCTACCCGGCCGCCGGCGACGACGCCTGGGTCTCGATTGCAGTGGCAGACGATGCACAGTGGCAAGCCCTCATCCGGCACATGGGCGCACCGGCCTGGGCTGGCGCGGCGCGTTTCGCCACGGCCCGGGAACGGCTGCGCCACGCCGCGGAACTCGACGCCGAACTCGCCGCGTGGACTCGCCTGCAAGAACCCCGCGAGCTGGCGAGCCGATTGCGCAGCGCCGGCATTGCCTGTTCACCGGTGCAGGATATCGCTGCCCAGTGGGCCGACCCGCAGTTCGAGTCGCGCGGCATACGCCAGGAAACCACGCACCGGCTCACCGGCACCGAATATTTGTACCGGACGCCCTGGACCATGGAGCGCAACGGCCCGCAGATACAGACCAGCGCGCCGCTGCTGGGCGAGCACAATGACCAAGTCTTCCAGAACCTGCTCGGCCTTGACGCGCAAGAGGTCGCGCAACTGAAGGCCGATGGCGTGATCGCCTGAGTGGCGCGCAGGCGTCACGATTCAGATGGAGCGAGAATGAAACCGATCAGCGAAGTCCGCAGCCAGCCCGAGGCCATCACCACGTTTTCGTGGGAGCGCCTGTGGGCCTTGTTCGACGGCAACGCCGAGCGCATGAACCTGGCGCACGAGTGCCTCGATCGCCACACCGGGCGCGGCACGGCGGTCAGTATCAAGTTCGCCGATGGCCGCCTTGAGCATCACGACTTCGCCAAACTGGCGGATCTGACCGGGCGCTTCGCCAACTGGCTGGTGCGCCAGGGCGTCGCGGCGGGCGAGCGTGTCGCCGTCATGCTGGAACCGTCACTCGGTTTTTATGTCGGCATGTTCGGCGCAGTCAAGCGTGGTGCCATCGGCGTGCCGCTTTTCACCCTGTTCGGCCCGGAAGGACTTGCGCTGCGCATCAACGACTGCAAGCCGCGCCTGCTCCTGGCCGATGGTGATACTGCCGCGATGGCCGCGCGCCTGTCCGGCGTGCGCGTGGTGCGGGTCGATGCGGCGTTCTGGGACGAGCTGGCCGCCGAGTCGCCGGCCTTCGACTCGACCACGCGGGCGTCCGACCTGGCGATCTTCCAGTACACCTCGGGCACCACGCGCGAGTTGCCGGAAGCGGTGAAGCATTCGCATCGCGCGGTGGTCACCCTGATGATCGCGGCGCTGTACGGGGTCGGCCTGCAGCCGTCGGACCGCTACTTCTGCCCGTCATCACCGGCCTGGGGGCACGGCCTGTGGCACGGCACCATCGCGCCGCTGGCACTGGGCATCCACATCGGCGCCTACTCCGGGCGCTTCGACCCGGCGCGTATCGTCGAGGCGCTGGCAGAATTGTCGATCGACAACTTCGCCGCCGCCGCGACAGTGTTCCGCATGATTCGCCACGCCAACCTGCTTGCGCCGGGGCGATTGTCGATACCGAAGATTTCGTTTACCGGCGAGCCGATCGACGATGACACGGCCGCCTGGGTCGAGGCAACGCTGGGCAGCCCGGCGTGCAGCATGTACGGCACCACCGAGGTCGGCGTGGTGATCGCCAACTATCCGGGGTTCGAGGGCTATCACGTCAAGCCCGGGTCGCTCGGCAAACCGGTGCCCGGATGGGAGGTGGCGATCGTCGACCGCGCAGGGCGCGAACTGCCGGCCGGCGAATCCGGCGAAATCGCCGTCAAGCGCAAGGGCGAATGGTTCTTCATCAAGGACCGCGGCCGCCGCGATGCCGAGGGTTACTTCTTTCACGAAGGCCGCTCCGACGACGTGATCATCTCCGCCGGCTGGACCATGAGTGCGGTGGAGATCGAAAACAGTCTCATGAAACATCCGGCGGTGCTGGAGGCGGCCGTGATCGGCGTGCCCGATGCGATGCGCGGCCAGGTGGTGCGTGCCTATATCGTCGCCAGGAGCCAGGGCGAGGATACGGTGGCCGATATCCAGGCATTCATGAAGCAGCAGTTGTCGCAGCACGAATACCCGCGGCAGATCGAATTCGTCGAGGCGTTGCCCAAGACGCCCGCGGGCAAGATCAATCGCAAGGTCTTGCGCGATCAGGTGGCGCTGGCTGCGAAATAGTGTGGCGCAAGGGCGCGCGCGGCGCGCTGCGAGCGGTCACGGCACGTCGTTCACATCTCCCGGCGGGCCCTCGTGATGCGGGCGAGTCGCGTGCGCCGGATGCACCGGCTCGCGTCCCGGGGGCACGGTGCGGGCCAGAAAGTCGATCACCGACGTTCCGAAGATGTCGTTGCGATCACCCGCCACCATGTGTGCCGCGCCGGCGACATTGACATACTCGCTGTGCGGGCACAGCTGCAGAAATTCCTGGGCACCCGCTTCGCTCAACACGTCCGACAGCCCGCCGCGCACCAGCAGCACCGGCAGGGTCAGGTTGCGCGCACAGGCCTCGAGGCGTTGTTGACGTTGGTCGAGGTCGCGCAGTCCGGTGCGGTAGCGCGGATCCCAATGCCAGTGGTACTTGCCGTCGGCGCCCAGGCGCACGTTCTTGGCCAGGCCGTCCAGGGTGCGCGGCCGCGGCCGGTGCGGCTGGTAATTGGCAATCGCGTCCGCGACCTCCTCAAGGGTCGCAAATCCCTCCGGCTTCTGGCTCATGAAGGCGCGGATGTTCTCGAAGCCCTCGGGCTCGATGCGCGGTCCGACGTCGACCATCACCAGCGCGGTGGCATCGACGTGGTCTTCGCCGGCCGCGACCAGGCTGGTGCCGCCCCCCATCGAAGCGCCGACCAGTACCGGACGGCGCTTGCCCAGCGCGGCGACCACGCACACCAAATCCTCGACCATGATGTCCTGGCCGTACATGGCATCGCTCGCCCAGTCGGAGTCACCATGGCCGCGCGCGTCAAAAGCCACCGCGTAGTAGCCGGCGGCACCGAGCTTCTCGCCGGCCCCTTTCCAGGCATGGCGCGTCTGTCCGCCGCCGTGCTGCAGGATCACCAGCGGTCCCGCCGGGTTGCCCCAGGAGTCGCCGGCGATACGCACGCCGCGCGCGCCGGGCCACAGGTGCATGGGCACCGGGGTGCCGGGCAGGCGTTGGCCGGCGCTCATCGGGCCGCGTGCAGATGCAGAAGGATCATCGGCGCAATTTAGCCGATTTGCGCCGCCGGGCGTGCCGGCACCCGTGAAGACGCGATTATGTAATTGACAATCCCGCGCCAACTGCCTACCTTCATTACCTTCCGTTCCAGGCGTGGTGCCGCAAGAGGTTAAAGCGTGAGTCAACCTGTGAAAAATGAGGAGTCGCGCGTGTCTCAAGCATCCCTGCCGACGCAGGTATTGCCGTTCGACACTGTCATCGGCGCCGAAATCCGTGGCATCGACATCGAAGGCGGGGTCAGCGCGGCGCAGTACGCGGCAGTGCGCGCGGCGCTGGACC
>JBJXGS010000127.1:0-6791 GCA_046160545.1 Burkholderiales bacterium | reverse complement strand
CGCGGCGAAGCGTCGAATCCCGGCAATGTGTCGGCCAAAGCCGGCCAGTCCGGCGCACTCGCCAGCTTGACCGGGCTGGTGAGCGCGATGGCGCGCAGTTTTCCCGCCCGGGCCTGCGCCAATGCCGGCGGGGCGGAGACGATCGCGATCGGGATCTGGCCGCCGATCAGGTCGGGCAGGATCGCCGAGGCGCCCTTGTAGGGAACGTGCACATAGTCGAGCCCGGCCTGCTTGCGCAGGAGTTCCATCGCCAGGTGGTGCACGGTGCCGATGCCCGGCGAAGCGTAGGAAAGCTTGCCCGGATTGGCACGCGCATGCGCGATCAGCTCGGCGGTGTTCTTCGCCGGCAGGCCCGGATTGACCACGATGACCAGCGGCAGGGTCGCCACGCCACCGACTGCGGCAAAGCCCTTGACTGGATCGAATGGCAGGTTCGCATAGAGCGCGGGGGCGATCAGGAGACCGGTCTCGCCGAAAAGCAGGGTGTAGCCGTCCGGCTGCGCCTTGGCGACCGCGTCTGCCGCGAGGGTGCCGCCGGCACCGGCGCGGTTCTCGACCACCACCTGCTGGCCCAGGGCCTCGCCGACGTGGGTGGCGGTCATGCGTGCCAGCGCGTCGGCGCCGCCGCCGGCGGCAAAGCCGACCAGGAGTCGCAGCGGCCGGCTGGGATAGGGCTGCGCCTGGGCTGCAGGGATGGCGAGCGCGGTGAGCGCGGCGCAGACGAAAAGGCTGGCGAGACGGGGCATGGCGAAAGTCCTCGAACTAGGCGTTGACGGGGGTGCGCACGAACGCACCGTTGGGCGCGGCGCTGCGCAGAAAGCATACCGCGTGGCCATCGTCGGAGGCGCGCAGACCCGCGACATCGAGCCCGATCAGTGCGGCCGGCGCATCGCGTGCCGCCACGAGGACCTCCTCTGGCGTCAAGAGACCCCAGGCGAGCGCCTGGTTGGCGCAACCCAGGAGGCTCATTGACGAGCCCGCCAGGTGGCCGTGCGCGGGATCACGAATCGCGCCATCCGCACACACCTCGATGTGCGTGCCAAACACCTGGTGCTGTCCGGGCATAAGCCCCGCCGCCGGCGAGAGGTCGCTGGTCAGCAGCAGGCCCCGCGCCCCCTTGACCCGCCGCACGAGGCGCGCGAAATCCGCCGTCACGTGATGCCCGTCGGTGATCAGCATGGCCGCCAATCCGTCGGCAAGCAGCCCGGCGACGAGCGGGTTGGCGTGGCGCGGCAGAGCCAGAGGCACGCCATTGCCGAAATGGGTCAAGGCCGCCGCGCCGGCCGCGCGTACGCGCTCGAGTGCCGCGGCGTCGGGCCAGGAATGCCCGACCGCGACTGCGATGCCGAGCGAGTTTGCCACCCGGGTCAACTCGGCCGCGCCGTCGATCTCTGCAGCCAGGGTGATGAGGCGCAGCTGCCCGCGCGCCAGCCCCTGCCACTCTTCCATGAGACGCGGCTCGGCATCGCGCACGTGTTGCGGCTGGTGCACGCCAAGCACGCGCCGATCACGCGACAGGAACGGCCCCTCCAGGTGGATTCCTGCGATGCGCCCGACGAATTCAGGCTCCCCGGCAAGAGCGGCCAGGAGGGGCAGGTTTTGCCTGTAGTTAGCAAGCGGGCTTGATACGAGAGTCGGCAGAAAGGCCGCGGTGCCGCTTGCAAGCACATGCCGTGCTGCGCGGCGCGCGTCGTCAAGCGTCAGATCCGGTGCCGCGAAATCAACTCCCAGTGCGCCGTTGACCTGCAGGTCGACAAAGCCGGCCAGTCCCGCACTCGCGGTAGCGCTGGTGACGCCACCCGCGCGAGCTTCCATGATGCTTACGCCTTGCCCTTGCCGTGCGAAGTGGGCAGGCGGGCAAGCTCGCGCACCCGCTCCGCATTTGGCGCGAAACCCAGTCCCGGCGCATCCGGCAGGTCAAGCCAGCCGTCACTGGGCGCGGGCAGACCATCGAAGATCTGTTGCAGCACCAGCACTGCGACGTAGTGGTACTCGACCAGTCCGCCGTTGGCAAGCCCTGCGTGCAGATGCATGTTGTGAAAAGGCCAGGCACCGCCGTTGTCGATGGGGACGTTGAAAGCCTGCGCCATGCCGGCGATCTTGATGCACTGCGAATAACCTCCGGAGATCGTCACGTTGGGTTGCAGCACGTCAGCGGCTCGATTCACCAACAGGTCGCGAAAGCGATAGGCCAGGCCCTCGTTCTGCCCGCAGGCGAGCGGGATCCTGGTGCGGCGTTTCAATTCGACCATCGAGGGCACGTCGTTCTGCGTGATCGGTTCCTCGAAAAAAGTGATGCCGTACTCCTCGACCGCCTGCGCCAGGCGCGCGGCGTGGAACAGGTCCAGCCCGCAGTTGGCGTCCAGGTACAACTGCACATCCGGCCCGACCGCCTCGCGCACGGCGGCGACGCGGCGTATGTCTTCGCGGATCACCTCCTCCAGCGGCCGCGGCTCGTCGCGCCGCGCCAGCGCGTGGTTGCCAACCGTCATCTTGAGGCGCCTGAACCCGCGCGCGACAAAATGCCGCGCGACCGCGGCCAGTTGCTCGCGATCGAAAAAGCCGAAACCGAAGGTTGCATACACCGGCACCCGGGCCCGCGCGCCGCCCAGAAGACGCCACAGCGGCACACCGAGGGCGCGTGCCTTCAAGTCCCACAGGGCAGTGTCGAGCGCCGCGATCGCGTGGCTGGCGTAGCCGGTCTGGCCGCGTGGTGAAAGCAGCCAGTAGAGCCTGTCCCACAGCGCCTCGGTGGCCAGCGCATCGGCACCGATCAGCGCCGGTGCTGCCACTTCGCGGATCGCTGCGGTTACCACTTCTTCTTCGGTGATCGCCGTCATGCCATGACCCACAAGCCCGCTATCGGACTCCACCTCGGTCAACACCAGTGACAAGGTGGTCTCGCGGACTGCCCCGGCCAGGTCAATCCGGACCGGCACGTTGAGCGGGGTGGCTGTGATGCGGGCGATCTTCACTGTTTGGATCCTTGTACTGGCGGCATTCGGACGGGAGCGGCCGGCAGCAGGATTCCACCCTGCGCGGCACCGCACCCCGGCCGTTAGACTAGCAGCGTTAGCCCACGACATGCCCGATTCGCACTGATACGTCCATGCCATTCGTCGAGATCGCAGGTACCAGCATTGAATACGAGCGCCACGCCGGCGCCGGCAACCGCGCCCCCATCGTGCTCCTGCATGAAGGCCTGGGATCGGTATCCATGTGGCGTGACTTTCCGGCCCAACTCGCCGCGGTTTCCGCGCACACCGTACTGGTCTATTCGCGCGCGGGCTACGGCAAGTCCGACGCGCTGCCCGACAGCGATGACCCGCGCGGAGCGCGACGCGGGTTGCGCAAACCGGACTTCATGCAGCGCGAGGCCTGGGACGTATTGCCCGCGTTGCTTTCCGCACTCGGCATCGTGCGCCCGGTGCTGTTCGGGCACTCCGACGGCGGCTCGATCGCCCTCCTCTACGCAGCCCGCCACGCCACTACCGGCGTGATCGCGATGGCGCCGCACGTCATCGTCGAGCCGATCTCGATCTCCTCCATCGAAGCAGCGCGCACCGCCTGGGAAACCACCGACCTGCCCGCCAAGCTGGCGCGTCACCACGATGATCCCGAGGGCGCGTTTCGCGGCTGGAGCGACGCCTGGCTTGGCCCCGAGTTTCGCGACTGGAACATCGAGTCGGAACTGGCCGCGATCACCGCGCCCATCCTCGCGATCCAGGGCGAGGATGACCAGTACGGCACGCTCTACCAGATCGAGGAAATCGCGCGCCGCAATGCACGCACGCGGCTTTTCAAGATCCCCGGCTGCGGGCATGTGCCGCATCGCGAAGCGACCGACATCGTGTTGTCAGCGGTGCAGTCGTTTCTGGCGACGCTGCCGGAGCTACGGCGCGCCGACGCGGCCCCATAGTGAATTCCGGCGCCACCGCCATTACATTGCGGAGACGTTTCGTTAGTCCTTGCTCGGCTCTTGATTTTCGCTGGAGCGCGTACCGTCCTTTAATCGGTAATCGGCTTCTTGCCGACGCGTGGATGCGGCCGGGCGCCGTCGGATACGGCCATGCACACCACGATCTCGTCAGGTCGCGGCGCGTCCGCGACCATCACTGTCATGGTGTCGAAATGATCGAACGACCAGGCCTCGTCCTTGTGACCGAGCGGCAGGTCGATCGGCGTTCCGGCCGCTGCGACCTTGGCGTTTGACGAAATCAAGGCCTTGCCGCCACCGACGGCGGCGCGCATCGGCTTACCCAGCTTCGGGTGAATCGTCGCACCGCCGTGCTCCAGATCGCCGGCAACCCCGACGATGGCGGCCTTGCCGTAGCTGACGGGCGGGCCGGCGAGCATCTTGACCGCTTCGCCCATGAGCTCCTCTCCGAGTTTCCCGCCGATGTCGAACAGTGCGGATAGATCTTCGACATCGCGCCCGGCACAGGGATTTCGAACGACAGCGAGGGCGACGACCCGGGTGATCGGGTCACAGGCGCGGCCGAGGCCATCGGCGCGGATGGTCTCCTTGATCAGCATGGTCTTGCGAACGTTCATGGGTATTTCCCTCCTGCTAACCGGCGTCGCGTCAAGCCCGCGACTTGGCTTTACCAGACCTCGCCGTACGGCCGCATCTCGACCAGGAAAGACCAGGTCGATCGATCCTGGTGCGCGACACGGAACATCTCCTCTGCGATCGCCGAGGGCTTGGCGAAGAATTCGTCAGGCTTGTCGGGGTATAGGTGCGGTCGCGTACGCGGAGTATCGATCGCGGCATCAATGACGAAATAGGCCACATGAATGCCGCGCGGCCCGAACTCGCGGGCGATCGATTCGGCCAGGATGCGCTGCGAGGCCTTTGTCGAGGCAAAGAATCCCCAGTTCGCCTTCCCGCGCGTCGCCGAGGTGTTGCCGGTCACGAGGATCGCGCCCTTGCCGACCTTGAGCATGGCAGGCAGGGTCTCGCGCGCGAGGTAGAGCAGTGCCGTCGTGTTGACGCGAAAATTCTTCTCGAGGTCATCCGGGTCGAGCTCCAGGATGCTGCCGCGAACAGAGCGCAGCGCGTTGTGAACAACGACGGCCGGATCGCCCATCTCGGCGCGGACCCGCGCAATGGTCGCAACCAGGTCTTCCAGCACTGCGACATCGCAGGTGTACGCGCGCGATCCAGCGTATTTGGCTGCAAGCATCGCGAGCTTGTCGGCACTGCGGGCGAGCATGGCCACGCGGTAGCCGCCTTCGGCAAAGCGGCGCACGATCTCTGCCCCCGTGCCATGCTCGGGGCCAACGCCGGTGACCAGACAAACGGGGGCGTCCATTGCGTCTCCTGCCTGGATTCAGGTAATCGCGCGG
Source organism: Burkholderiales bacterium (assembly GCA_046160545.1). Lineage (GTDB taxonomy): Bacteria > Pseudomonadota > Gammaproteobacteria > Burkholderiales > JAEUOS01 > JAEUOS01. The sequence goes on along the minus strand of JBJXGS010000127.1, from coordinate 1,442 downwards.
ACCGAGGTCACGCTATGCCACTGCGTCATCATGGCCGATATCCAAACGAGACCGGCCCTAGTTGGTGGCTAAGGAGCGGCCAACTCATCTCCAGCCAGTCGCACAGATTCGCCCGCGTCTCGCGCGGATCGATCAGGTCATGCACGGCCAATGCCTCCGCCCGCGGAAAGGGGGAGCGGCGGGCCGCAAAGGCGTCCTCCAGTTCGGCACGCCTGGCGGCCGGATCTGCAGCCGCGGCGATTTCCTTGGCGAACGCCACCGCCACGCCTCCTTCCACCGGCAGTGCGCCGGACTCGGCGGACGGCCAGGCAAGGATGTACGCGCCGGGCGAATAGTGAGCAGCAGCGGCCAAGCCCATGGACTTTCGCACCATGATGGACGCCCACGGAATGGTGGCCATGGCCACCGCCAGTACCGCGGCGGCGCCGGCACGTACGGTGCCTTCGCGTTCGGCTTCGGGACCGATCATGAAGCCCGGTTCGTCCACGAAGTTGAGCATGGGCAAATGAAAGACGTGGCAGAACTCGACAAAGCGGCGCAGCTTGCGCGCGGCAGCAGCGGTCATGGACCCGGCCAATTGCCGGCAGTCATTTGCCGCAATGGCGACGGGTCGGCCCATCAGGCGGCCAAGCCCGGTGATCTGACCGCTGCCGTGCATGCGGCCGATTTCCATGAAGGAATCGCGATCCAGCACCGCGCGCACGAGCTTGCGCATGTCAAACACCATGCGGCGGTTGTTGGGAACGATCGAGGCCAGGAATTCCTCGGCGCGGTCGCGGCGGTCGTCGGTCGCCACCACCGGCGGCAACTCCCAGACATGCTGCGGCAGGTAGGAAAGAAATGCGCGAATGGCGGCGAAGGCGGCTTGTTCGTCCTCGACCACGTCATCGATGACACCGGAACGCTCGTGCAACTCGGCACCGCCCAATTCCTCCTTGGTGACCGTCTGACCCAGCGCGCGCTCGACCAACTTGGGCCCGCCCACCAACACCTGGGCTGTGTGGCGGGTCATGACCGAATAGTGGGCGGAGACCAGGCGCACCGCGGGCAAGCCGGCGACCGCGCCCAACGCGGCGGCGGCGACCGGCACGGTAGCCAGTGTTCGTCCGACCGAGGCAAAGCGGTGCGCTTCGTACACCGCCGCTGCCGGAAGCGGCGCGGTGCCCTTGCCGGCCGCGCCCGTCACACTGCCGCCGGCGCCTTCATGCAGGCGGCTCAGCGGCACGCGATACTGGCAGGCCAGTTCCTCGGGGTAGATCGACTTGCGCAGGCCGCCAAGATTGGGAGACCCGGCGTTGATCGTGAAATCCTCGCCGGCCGCGATGACGGGCCGGGTGTCGATCTTGCCGAAGCCCAGGACGAAATTGGCAGGAGTGAAGCCGCCGTCCGCATTCAAGGCGCCGGCGATCGAACCGATTTCGCGAAACGTGTCCCGATCCAGG
>JBJXGS010000126.1:0-11344 GCA_046160545.1 Burkholderiales bacterium | reverse complement strand
TCCCCATGCGGCCGGCCGGGATGCGCGCGAGACGGTCCGCGGAGATCGCCACTCCGGGCGGAAACGCGCGGGTCAGGATACCTCCGGGTGCCACTGCATTGACCGCAATGCCGGCATGGCCGACCTCGCGCGCAAGTGCCTCGGTGAAGGCGATGATGCCGGCCTTCGCTGCCGAATAGACCGCCATGCCGGCGGCGCCGTTGCGGCCGGCAGCAGAGGAGACCAGCACCAGGCGCCCCGCGCCGCGCGCGACCATGCCCGGCAGCACCGCGTGGCACAGGTTGAGCGTGGCAAACAGGTTGAGATCGACGATGTGCCGCCAATCCGCAGGCTTGCTCGTGGCGAAGGGCTTGACGCTGGCATCCACCTGACCGCCGGCGACCAAGGAGACCACGCCGCCGGCGTTGGCGACGAGCGCATCGATGCGGCCGACAGCGGCCTCGGCTGCGACAACGAAATCACGCACGCCGGTGGCCGCCGTCACATCCACCGGTCGGGCAAACACCGTCGCGCCGCTGTCAACCAGGGAGCGCGCCTGCGCTGCCAGGCCGTCGGCGTCGATATCGGCCAGCGCCAGGGCACAGCCGCGCGCGGCGGCTTGCGCGACGATCGCGCGGCCGATGCCGTGCACCGATCCGGCAACGAGGAGCGTCCTGGGCTGCGCCTGGGTCATCTGCTTCTCTGGCAGGGGAATTGCGCTATCTTACGTGGTGCCCGCTGACAGGCGGCGCCGGGACAACACCGGAGGAGCATCATGCTGAACCGTCTCAGGATCATCCTGCTCGCAGGCGCCTGCGCGCTCGCGTCGTCCGTTGCTGCCCAGGACACGCGGCCTCTCACCATCGTGCTGCCGTTCCCCGCCGGCGGGGGATCCGATGCGATCGCCCGCGCGCTCGGTGAGCGCATCGCGCCCCGGCTCGGGCGCGCCGTTGTGGTCGATGCCCGCCCTGGCGGCAGCGGACTGGTCGCGTCACGCTATGTGCTCGGGCAGCCTGCTGACGGTAACGTGATGTTCCTTGCCTCGCCAACGGTGATGATCATCCTGCCGCGCATCACCAAGCTGGAATTCGACCCGGTGCAGGTGTTCGCGCCGGTCGCCAATGTCGGCGCCAACCCCTTCATCCTGGGCGTGCACCAGTCGGTGCCGGCGCGCGACTTAAAGGAGTTCGTCGACCTGGTCCGCCGCGCTCCCGGGCGCTACAACTACGCCTCCGGCGGTTCGGGCACTTCCACGCATCTGGTCGCGGCGCTGGCTCTCAAGCGTGCCGAAGTCGACCTGGTGCATATCCCCTACAAAGGAGGCGCCCCGGCGATCCTCGACCTGGTGGCCGGGCATGTGCATGCGTACTTTGGCAATCCGGTGGACTTCCGCGGCCACGCCGGCGGCGCCGTGCGCCTGCTTGCCACCTCGGGCGAACGTCGCTCGACCGACCTGCCGGAGGTTCCGACGATCGCGGAGACCTATCCGGGATTCCGGCTGGTCACCTGGAACGGCCTGGTGGCACGTGCGGGCACGCCTGCGGCGGCAGTCGAACGCGTGTCACGCGTGGTGGTCGAAGCACTCAAGGACCCGGACCTCGCGCAGGCGCTACGCCGCATCGGCGTCGATCCGTTGCCGCAGATGACCGCCGAGTTCGCCGAAACCATCCGCCGCGACCGTGTGCTCTGGGACGACGCGATCCGCACCGCCAACATCAAGATCGACTGACGCCATGACTGTCACGCCCGACGCGTTTCGTCTTGACGGCAAAGTGGCGATCGTTACCGGTGCCGGCGGCGCGATCTGCGGCGCCATTGCGCGCACCTATGCAGCCGCCGGCGCCCGGGTTGGAGTGCTCGATCAGGATGCAACCCAGGCGCAGGCGACCGTTGACGACATCGCGCAGGCTGGCGGCAGCGCGTTGGCTGTCGCGTGTGATGTCAGCCGCGAAGACGAAGTCGCGCGCGCCGTTGCAACGGTCGCAGGTGCCTTCGGCCCGGCCACCGTGCTGGTCAATGGCGCTGCCGCACTCGACAAGACCGGCACTCTCCTGGAGATAGACCTGGCCGAATGGAATCGCGTGCTCGCTATTAATTTGACCAGCGCTTTCCTGATGAGCCGCGCGGTCCTGCCGCCAATGATCGCGGCGGGCGGTGGCTCGATCATCCACATCGCTTCTTCCTACGCACGGGTCGGCAGGCCGGGCCGGGCCGCGTATTGCGCGACCAAGGGGGCGCTGGTGCAACTGGCCAAGGTGATGGCGGCCGACCACGGCGCACAGAACGTGCGCGTCAACACGCTATCCCCGGGCGGCACGGCAACGCGCCGACTGCTGTTCCGCTTCGGGGGGGAGGAGGGCATTGCCCGCGAGGTCACGCCGTTTCACCGGCTCGGGCGTTTCGCGCGACCCGACGAGATGTCCGGGGCGGCCCTCTACCTCGCCAGCGACGCATCGTCGTTCATGACCGGCGCCGACCTGCTGGTTGACGGTGGCTTCACCTCAGGGTGACTGACCGAGATCCTTGAACGCCTGGCGTGCCGCCTCCAGGCCATTCATCATCACCGGCACCCCGCAGTAGGGTGCCAGTTGCAGGAAAACCTCGACAATCTCCGCCTCGGTCCAGTCGGCCAGCCGCGCGGCGCGCACCAGGTTGCGCAATTGCGGCTGGGCATTGCCCAGCGCCGCCAGCGCGGCCACGGTGACGATCTGGCGCGTCTTGATGTCAAGACCAGCGCGCTGGTACATCTCGCCGTAGACGATCTCGACCACATACTCAGCCGCATCCGGCGCCAGGCCGGCCATCGACGCGCGCAACGCTTCGGGACCACGCCCGGTCAGCTCCTCGAATTTCGCCTCGCCGCGCTTCCGGCGTTCCGGGTCCGTGATCATGGGGATGGTCCTCCAATTCAAGTTCAGCCGAGCCGGTACGCACCGGGTACGCGGTCTGAGCGCCGCCGCCCAGGCGCATGCGGCGCGTGCGACGATCAGATTCCGCCCTGGCGTTACGCCCAGGTCTTGCGCGGCGGGCTCTTCACCTCGACCTGGATGCAGTCCTCCAGCGCTTCGGAGAAATGCGGCACGCCGCGCGGGTGCATCCAGGCGTCCCCCGCCTCGGCGATGAATTCCTCACCGCCGATGACCAGGCGCATGCGCCCGCTCACCAGGTAGGCGATCGACTCGTGATCGTCGTGCTGGTGCACCGGGTCCTGCATGCCACGGGCCTTGAAGGCCTGCAGGAACAGCATGTCGTTGCCGACCAGGAGCGGTTTGATGGTGAGCTTGCCGGGTTCCTCGACCACGCCCTCGATGGCGGTGATCATCTGGTCCGGAACGCTGGCGCCGCGCCGAAAGAAGACGCCGGAAGGTTTGAGGGCACGTTCGTTGTCAACAGGCTTCATGCGGGTATTCCTTAAAGGCGTCGCCACGCCGGCTGTGGGATGATACGCGCCGCGTTTCAAACTGTCAGGAGTTTTTCATGCGTTCCCTGGTCTTCGTACTTCTCGCCGCTTTTGCCATTGCCGCCCAGGCCCAGACCTGGCCGACCCGACAGGTGACCATCGTGGTTCCCTATCCCCCGGGCGGACTCATCGACCTGGTGGCGCGCATCCTGCAGCCGCGTCTGCAGCAGGAACTGGGGCAGTCGGTGGTGGTCGAGAACCGCTCGGGTGCCGGCGGCAACGTCGGCGCCGAATCGGTGGCACGCTCCGGAGCAGATGGCCACACCGTACTGCTCGGCAACCCGTCCCTGGGCATCAGTCCGCTGATCTACGACCGCCTCAACTATCGACCGCAGGAAGACCTGGCCTACGTCGGCCGCTATGGGACCGTACCGAATGTCTTGCTTGTCAACCCCGGCATGCAGGCAACCACCGTCAAGGAGCTGGTCGCGCATATCAAGTCCAACCCCGGCCGACTCAACTACGCCTCCAACGGCTTCGGGACCTCGCCGCAGATGTCCATGGAGATGTTCAAGGCGATGACCAATACCTTCATCGTGCACATCCCCTATCGCGGCTCGGCGCCGGCGGTGTCTTCGGTGCTTGCCGGCGAGACCCAGATGATGTTCGACAACCTGCCGCCGGTGATTCCGCAGATCAAGGCGGGCAAGCTGCGGCCACTGGGTGTAACCAGCCTGAAGCGCTCGTCTGCCATGCCTGAGTTGCCCACCTTGGACGAAGCCGGCCTGAAGGGATTTGAAGTCACCTCGTGGTTTGGCCTCAACGTCTCGGCGGCGACACCGCGCGAGATCGTGATGCGCTTGAACCAGGCGCTCAATCGGTCCACCTCCGACCTGAAAGTCCGCGAACAGCTCGAATCCCGAGGCGCTGCACTGGTGCAGGAGACGCCGGAGGACTACATGAAGTTCATTCGTGCCGAGCTCGCCAAATGGGGACCCATCGTCAAGCGCGCCGGGGTCAAGGCAGAGTAGTTGGCGCGACCGCGGTCGCCTGATTTCCCGGGGGCATGAGCCGCATGGATGACCAGACTGGCGCGACCCCCCCGCTGGCGGGAGTGCGCGTCCTCGAGTTCGGCCAGTACATCGCAGCCACTTCGGCCGGCCAGGCGCTGGCTGACCTGGGAGCGGACGTGGTCAAGGTCGAGTCCCCCGCGGGCGACCCCGCGCGGCACCTGGGCTGGAAGAAGGACGACTGCGGGCCCATGTTCACGGCCTACAACCGCGGCAAGCGGTCGGTGGTGGTGGATCTCTCGGACGCAGAGGGCAGGGCCTTAGCGCAGCGCCTGGCCTTGTCTGCCGATGTCGTGTTGCAAAACGCCCGCCCCGGCATCATGCAGCGCGCCGGGCTGGATGCGGCCTCGCTGCGCGCGCGCAAGCCGGGCTTGATCGTGGGTAGCGTCAGCGGCTACGGTGCAGACACACCCTTTGCGAAGCGTCCGGGTTACGACGTAGCCGCGCAGGCGGAGAGCGGCATGATGAGCCTGAATGGGAGCGCGGACGGCCCGCCCACGCGTGTAGGCTTCCCCGTGGTCGACCTGATGACAGCGGCTGCGTTGGTCAACGGCGTGCTGGCAGCACTGGTGCGACGCGGCGTGAGCGGTGCCGGCGCGACCATTGAAGTGACGCTGCTCGAGGTGGCGACCCATGCGCTGGCGCAGCAGTGGGCCGAGTTCGCGTTGACCGGCCAACTGCCGGAGCGCCGCGGCAACGGCGCGGGGAAGGCGGCTCCGGCCGGAGAGGTGGTTGTGACCGGCGACGGGGCAATCGTCGTTTCCGCATTCCAGGATGCCCACTGGGCGGCGCTTGCGCGCGCGCTCGGGCGCGAGGCATGGATCACCGACAAGCGCTTCCTCACGCCTGCGACGCGCTTCGCCAATCTGGGCGAACTGCAGGCCGAACTGCGTTCGGCCTGCGCAGGCAGGAGTTCGCAGGAGTTGTCCGAGCTCATTGCCGGTGCAGGGGTCGTGGTCGGTGCGATACGCACACTTGCCAACGTGCGCGACGGCGTCCATGGTCTTCCGCCATCGCTTTTCGCGCAGATTGAAGGCACTGCGCACGGTATGATCGATCTACCTGCGCGTCCGTATCGCATGGATGGCTTGCACGTAGCGGCGGGGCGCCTGCCAGGGATTGGCGAGCACACGAAAGAGGTATTGCGCGAGTGGCTGGCCGAAGCGGGGTAACGCGCGGCCTTGGGGGGCGCGGCGGTATGTCACCGCTGATGGCGGGATGTCTTGATCAAGGAAACTCAATGAACACGTGTCGATGGCTTACGACGATGCTGGTGGCTTGCCTGGTGGCTGCCGGCGCACAGGCTCAGGAATGGCCGGCGCGGCCGCTCAAGATCATCGTGCCGTTCCCGGCCGGCGGCAATACGGACGCGGTGGCGCGCATGGTCGCCACGCGGCTCGCAGACATATTGGGGCAGGGCGTCGCGGTGGAGAACAAGGCCGGTGCCGGCGGCGTGATTGCCACCGACTTTGTCGCCAAGTCCGCGCCGGATGGCTACACGCTCCTCATGTCATCGACCGGGCCACACACCGTGATGCCGGCCATGATGCCCAAGATTCCCTACGATGCGGTCCGCGACCTGGTGCCGATCAGTAACGTCGCTTCCAACGCGCAAGTGCTGCTGGTGCACCCTTCGGTTGCGGCCAAGACCGTGCCGGAGCTGATCGCGCTCCTCAAGCGCGAGCCGGGCAAGCATGCCTACGGCTCCGGCGGTGTAGCCAGCACCACGCACATGTCGGGCGAGCTTTTCAAGTCCATGGCCGGGGTCAACATGATCCATGTGCCATTCAAGGGCGGCGCGCCACTGGCCGTGGCCTCGCTGGCCGGGGAAGTGCCGGTTTCGTTCAACAACATGTTCGATGCCTTGCCGCACATCCGCGTGGGCAAACTGCGCGGTCTGGCGGTGACCAGCAGCGCGCGCCAGACGCATCTGCCTGACCTGCCGACCCTGGCCGAGACCGGGCTCGCCGGATACGAATCGGGCCCGTGGAACGGCATGGTGGCGCCGGCCGGCACGCCGCCGGCCGTCATCAGCCGCCTAGCGCAGGCGGTGCAGCGCATCGTGCGCGAGCCGGCGTTCCAGACGCGCATGGCGGAGATCGGCTCGGTACCGATCGGGGATACGCCCGAGCAATTCCGCGCCCATATCGCGGTCGAACTGACGCGTTGGGCCAAGGTGGTCAAGGATTCCGGTGCCAAGCTCGAATAGGGGTGCGCAATGAGCGCACACACCCAGGTCGCCATCGTCGGTGCCGGGCCGGCGGGATTGCTGCTGTCCCACATGCTGGGCGAGGCCGGCATCGACTGCGTGGTCTTCGAGCGCGGCGATCGTGAGCATGTCGGAACGCGACTGCGTGCCGGCGGCCTGGAGCACGGCGCGGTCGATCTGTTGCGTTCGCTGGGACTGGGGCGGCGTCTGGACGCCATTGGCCTGTTGGTCGAGCGCACCGACTTTCGCTTCGACGGCCGCGGCCACCGCGTCGATTTCAAGGCGGCCACCGGCCACAACTTCACCATCTATCCGCAGTACGAGATCGTGACCGATCTCATCGAGGCGCATGCGGCGCGCGGGCGTCAAGTCAAGTTCAATACCGCGGTGACGCGCATCGAGGGCATCGATGGCGAGCGCCCGGTCATCCACTACGAGGAGGGCGGCGCGGCCCGAACGCTCAGCTGCGACTTCGTCGCCGGCTGCGACGGCTACCACGGGGTGTGTCGCCCCACGATTCCCGCCGGCGCGATTCGGGTCTACGAGGAGGTCTATCCGTTCGGCTGGCTGGGCATCCTGGCGCAGGTGGCGCCGCCTTCGCTGGAGGTCGCATATTCCTGTCACGACGATGGTTTCGCGATGAGCAGCTTTCGCGCGCCCGAGGTCAGCCGGCTCTACCTGCAATGCGGGTCGGACGACCGCGCGGAAGACTGGTCGGATGACCGCATCTGGAGTGAACTCACGCGTCGCCTGGACGTGCCGGATCGGCCCAACGTCCGGCCCGGACCCATCGTGCAAAAGAGTGTCACGGCGATGAAGAGTTTCGTGATCGAACCGATGCAGTTCGGGCGGCTATACATGGCGGGCGACGCCGCGCACATCGTTCCCCCCACCGGCGCCAAGGGCCTCAACTCCGCCATGGCCGACATCAGTGTTCTGGCACCGGCCTTCGTCGACTTCTACCGCCGCGGCTCGCGCACGCGGCTGGATGGCTACTCCGCACAGGCGATGCAACGGGTCTGGCAGGTGCAGCGCTTTGCGGCCGACATGTGCCGCCTGCTGCACCGCTTTCCCGGCATGAGCGACTTCGAGCGGCGCATGCAGCGCGAGCGCCTGGCCTACATGACTGGCACGCCGACCGGCATACTCACCTATGCGGAGAATTTCGTCGGACTGCCGTTTGACGCATGAATGGCGAGTCGCAGCGCCAAGAACTGCATGGCAGAATCCCGGCCGCGCCTGTGCGCAGCTTTTCGGAGATCACATGCAGCCCCGACGTTCGTTCCTTGCCTTAGTCGCTAGCGCAGCCGCGCTGCGCGCCGGTTTCACCTCCGCCCAGGAGCGTTTTTCGCCCTTTGTCGGCAGCAATCTCGACAACGTGCGCCGCATGGTCGAGCTCGCCGCTCTGCGCGCCGGCGACACCGTGATCGATCTCGGCTCCGGCGATGGTCGCATCGTGTTCGCCGCCCTGCAGTCGCGCCCGGACGTGCGCGGCATCGGCGTGGACATCAACGCCGAGTTGGTGCAGAAGTCCAACGCAGCGGCGCTCGAGCGCGGATTCGCCGACCGCGTGCGCTTCCTGCACCAGAACGCCTTCGACGCGGACCTCTCGAAGGTCGACGTGATCTTCATGTGGCTGTTCCCGGAACTGATGCGCCTGCTGCGCCCCAAGATCCTGGCTCAGGCGCGCCCCGGCACGCGCGTGGTCGCCGCCACCTGGGATCTGGGCACCTGGCCACCCGACATGATCGATGACCCGGGCGGCGGGGCCAGCCTGATCCGGCGCTGGGTGGTGCCTGCGCGCGTCGAGGGCGGCTGGCAGTGGGATGCGACCATCGGTGGGGTCACTCACCGTTTCAGCGCGCTCTTCGAGCAGCGCATGCAGCATGCGGAGGGTGCGGTACGCGTCGGCAACCGGCGCGAACTCCTGCAGCATGTCGTGCTGCGCGGTGACGCCCTGCAGTTCGGGATCCGCATGACGCTGCGCGGCTCGGGCTACATCGGCATGCACCTGACCGGGCGCGTGCGCGGCGACACCATCGAAGGGACGATCCAGGCCCAGGTGCCGCGGCCGGGGGATGATGAGGCGATGGACGACATCAGCCTGCCGTGGCGGGCCCGTCGCGTTGCCAATCCCGGCTTCTTTGGATTCACCGGGACGGACCTGAGCTAAGGGCAGAGTCGGTCAACGCGTGGCGCCGACCCGGCGCGCGCCGCGGCCGGCGCTCGCTTCGCTCAGACGTACTCGGGGCGGGCCGGCGTGAATACATCCAGATTCAAGACCGGCTCATCGCCGACCACCTCGCCCCAGTGCATGGTGTCGGGCGGCACGACCAGGAGCCCACCTGGTCCGAGCACAGTCGCCGCATCGCCGACATGAAAGCGGATCTGCCCGGCGATGATGTAGACGATCTGTTCATGCGGATGCTTGTGCGGGCTGGGCGTATGCCCGGGCATCAGCCGATGCAATGCCACGGTGGCGCCCTGGCCGCTAAAGGCCTTGCGATCCACGCCCTCGCGCACCGGCTGCCATTCCATCTTGCTCCAGTCGATCTGGTGCAGGTTCATCGCGTTCCTCCTTGAGAAATCATTGTGGCTTGCCGAAAAGGCCCGCTGGCCGGGCCAGTAGAAACACCAGCAATATGGATAGTGCCGCCACGTTCTTGAATCCGGCGCCGAAGGTGACGATCGCCACCGCCTGTGCCACGCCCAGCATGATGCCACCGGCAAAGGCGCCGCCGGCCGAGCCGAAGCCGCCGAGGATGGCGGCGATGAAGCCCATGATGGCGAACGGTACACCGACGTTGAAAGCCGTGTACTGCGTCGGCGTGATGAGAATGCCGGCCACCGCGCCAAGCGCGGCGGAGAGCGCGAAAGAGAAGCCCAGCATGCGCGCCACCGGAATGCCCTGCAGTGCCGCCGCTTCGCGGTTGATGGCGCAGGCGCGCATGGCGCGGCCGGTGCGGGTACGCGCAAAAAACAGCGCCAGGCCCGCCACGAGCATCAGCGAGATTGCGGCGATCCACAGCAGTTGCACGCTGATGGCGATGCCGCCCACCTTGAAGGGCGGCGCTTCGGAAAAGCCGGGGAAGGTGCGCGGCTGGTCGCCGGCGACGATGAGGGTAAATCGTTCGATCACGATCTGTGCGGCCAGCGTGGCCAGGATCATCACGAACATGGTGGCGTTGCGCTGCCACAGCGGGCGCACGACCAGGCGCTCGATGGCCACACCCGTCAGCGCAACGATAACGATCGCGAGCAGTGCCGCCAGCGGCAGGGGCAGGCCGGCGCGGGCGAACAGGGCGTGGGTCAGCATGCCGCCCAGCATCACGAACATGCCCTGGGCGAAATTGACGATGCCCGAGGCGTTGTAGATGACGCAAAAGCCGATGCCGATCAGCCCATAGATGCAGCCGGTGCCGATGCCCGAGACCAGGGTCTGGAGAAGAAAGATCGAGTCAGGCATGCGCAGCCTCCGCAGCTGACGCACCCGGGGCGATGTCTACGCCCCCGAGATAGGCTTCCAGGACGGCAGGATCGTTCTTGACCGATTCTGGCGTGCCCTCGGCGATCTTGCGACCGAAGTCCAGCACGACGATTTTCTTGGCCACCCGCATAACCAGGCTCACGTCATGCTCGATCAGGAGCACCGTGACACCGCGCGCAATGATGGCGCGGATGGTCTGGGCCAGATGCTCGGTCTCAAGCGCATTCAGCCCGGCTGCAGGTTCGTCCAGCAGCAACAGGCGCGGGTTGGCGGCAAGCGCCCGCGCCACTTCCAGCAGGCGCTGCTGGCCGTAGGTGAGCGCTGCGGCGGCCATGTCGGCGCGCGCCTGAAGGCCGACGAAGGCCAGCAGTTCGCGCGCCACCTGCGCGGCCTCCTCCAGCTCGCGCCTGGCACGGGACGTGCGAGCCAGGGCCGCCCACAGCCCGCCGCTGCCGCGCAGGTGGCAGCCGGCCTCGACGTTCTGCTGGGCCGTCAAGTCCGGAAACAACTGCACAAGCTGGAAAGTGCGCACCAGGCCGCGTGCCGCCACGCGATGCGGTGCCATGCCGGTGATCGGCTGCCCGTCCAGCGCGATGGCGCCGGAGACGGGCGTCTGGAAACCGGAGATCAGGTTGAAGAGGGTCGTCTTGCCCGCGCCATTGGGGCCGATGATGGCGCTGACCTCGCCTGCCTCGATGGTAAAACTCACATCGTCGACCGCGGTCAGGCCGCCAAAGCGTTGTGTCACCCCGGTCACGGCAAGGAGGCTCACGGCGCCTTCTCCCCGGACCCGGCCGGAGCCTTGCGGCGCTGCCAGAAGCGCGGCAACGAAGACAGTCCCTTGGGCGCGTAGATCAATATGATGATCAGTGCTGCGCCATAGGCCAGGTCCTGGTAGTCCTTGAAACCGCGGAAGGTTTCAGGCAACAGGCTGATGATGAACGCGCCGATCAGGGGGCCGTAGACCGTGCCGATGCCGCCCACGTAAAGCATGGTGAATCCCAGCACCACCATGTGCAGCCCGAAAACCTCGGGGCTCACGAATCCGACCGTATGCGCGAAGAGTGACCCGGCCAGGGCCGCGTACACCGCCGCGATGACGAAGGCGATCAGCTTGTAGCGCGCGACGTCGATGCCCAGCGCGCGTGCCGCGTCCTCGGACCCGGCGATCGCCGCCAGTGCGTGGCCCAGGCGCGAGT
>JBJXGS010000125.1:0-16649 GCA_046160545.1 Burkholderiales bacterium | reverse complement strand
GGACACCATCAGGCCAATGTCACCATCGTTCCCGAGCGCCACGCATTCGACTTCGCGCGCTTCTGCATGCGCAACCCGAAGGCGCTGCCATTGCTCGATGTCACCGATCCAGGCGACCCGGTGCCGCGCCATGCGGCGCCGGACGCCGACGTGCGCACCGATTGCGGCGAATACTGCGTGCTGCGTGAGGGCCGTCTGGTTGAGCGCGTCAGGGACCTCAATGCCCTGTGGCGCGACGATCATGTGGCGTTTTTCACCGGCTGCAACCTGTCGCTCGATCGCGCGATGCTGGAGGCCGGTATCCCGCTGCCGCATCTTGTCGACGAGCAAGCCTACCCGGGCCAGTTTCGCGCCAGCATCGCGTGCCGGCCCGCGGGTGTATTTGGCGGGCCGCTGGTGGTGAGCCTGCGTCCCATCCGCGATGACCTGCTGGTTCCGGTGATCGAATTGACCAGCCGCTATGCGCTGTGCCATGGCGCGCCCGTCCATGTGGGCGATCCGGCGGCGATCGGCATTGCCGACCTGGCGCAGGTTGACTGGGGCCGCCCGAACGCGATTCCCGCGGGACACACACCGGTGTTCTGGGCCTGCGGCATCACCGCGCAGGCCGCGGCGCTGGCCTGTGGCATTCCGGAAATCATCACCCACGCGCCGGGGCGGATGTTCGTCACCGACTTGGTGGTCACGCCAACTCATTGAGTCCCTGCCCGGGTGCGGTTCTCTGACCCCGTGCGCCGATCTTCATGGAGGGTTCCAAGATGCGCCTGCTGTTCGCTGTTGCACTCTGTGTTTTCCTGCCATCCACTGCAGCGCTCGCCCAGGACTGGCCGCAACGCCCAGTGCGACTGATTCTTCCCTTCGCCGCCGGCGGCGCCGCCGACGTGGTGACGCGCATCGTCATGCAGCGCGTTTCCGAGCAGACCGGGCAGTCGTTCTTTGTCGACAACCGCACCGGCGGGTCGGGCAACATCGGCTCCGAAATGGCGGCGCGCGCCGCACCTGACGGTTACACCTACCTGGTCGGCTCGCCGGGCACGCTGGCGATCAACCCGCACCTGTTCAAGACCCTGCCCTACGACGCGCTCAACGATTTCGTGCCGGTGGTGCACATCGCCAAATTCCCGCAGGTGCTGGCGGTGCACGGCGAGGTCAAGGCGCAGACGGTGCGGGACCTGATCGCGCTGGCAAAGGCCCAGCCCGGGGCGATCAACTACGGCTCCGGCGGCAGCGGCTCGACCGGGCACCTGATCACCGAGAGTTTTCTCACCCAGGCCGGCATCAAGGTGACCCACGTGCCGTTTCGCGGCGGTGCGCCGGCGGTACAGGCGCTCCTGGGCGGGACCGTGCAGATGGTCATCGACGGCCTGCCGTCCTTCACCGCTCACATGGGCACGGGCCGGATTCGCCTGCTCGGCATCACCTCCGGGGAACGCTGGCCGGGCACACCCGAGGTGCCGACCATCGCCGAGTCCGGGGTACCCGGCTTCGACCTCGGGTCCTGGGTAGTGATCGCATCGCCCGCGAAGACGCCGGCGGATATCCTGCGCAAGTTCGCCAGCGAGGCGACCAAGGCCGCGCAGGTCGAGGATGTGCGGACCCGGCTGCGCCAGGCCGGTGCCAGCGCAGCCGGTAGCACGCCGGAGGAGGCCATGCGCTTTCAGCGCGCCGAGTACGAAAAGTGGGGCACGATCGTCCGCGCGACCGGTGCCAAGGCAGATTGATCGCTTGGAATCGACAAAGGGAAAATGACATGGGTTGGATTCGTACCGTAGCCGCTTTGTCGCTCGGCCTTGCCTGCAGTGCAACGTTCGCACAGAGCTTTCCTGCACGTCCGATCCGGATCATCGTCCCCTTCGCCGCCGGCGGCGGGCCTGACGTGCAGACGCGGCAGCTCGCGCCCAAGCTTGCCGAGGCGATCGGCGGGCCGGTGGTCGTCGAGAACCGGGTCGGCGCGGCCGGCATCGTCGCGGCCGAGGTGGTGGCACAGGCCGCGCCGGACGGCTACACCCTGATCGCCGGCTCGGTCTCGCAGGTGGTGCAGAAAATCCTGCGCCCGGCGGCCAAGTTCGATCCGCAGACGAGCTTCGTGCCGATTACTGTCACCAACACCGCACCCACGGTCCTGATCGTGCCGAGCGATTCGCCGATCCGCAGCGCGAAGGAACTCGACGCGGCGATCCGCGCGCGACCCGGGACGTTCAACTACGGCTCGGGCGGCGTGGGCACGGCTGCGCACATCGCCGGCGCCACCTTCGCCTCGCTGCAAAAGCTCAATGCCATCCACGTGCCGTATCGGGGTTCGGTGGAGATCATGCCTGCCCTGATGGGGGGTCAGATCCAGTTCGCCTTTCCGATCGCCGGCACCGCGGTACCGCATGTCAATGCGGGCAAGGCGCGCGCCCTCGGCACCACCAGTACCAAGCGCCTGCCGTCGCTCCCGGAGGTGCCGACCATGAAGGAACTCTACGGTGACGACCTCTACGTGCAGGAATCCTGGGGCGGCCTGTGGGCGCCCGCCGGCACGCCGGCGCCGGTGATCGCGGCCCTGTTCGCCGCGACCCGCAAGGCGATGGCCGATTCATCCCTGCGCGCGCAGTACCAGGCTGGCGGCTCGGAGGTCGAGGTCTCGAACTCCCCCGAGGAGTTCGCCGCCTTCATCAAGGCGGAGACAGCCAAGTGGGCAAAGCTGATCCAGATCTCCGGCGCCAAGGCGGAATGATGGACGCACTCGCCGGAATTCGCGTCATCGATCTCTCGCATGTGATCGCGGGACCTACCGCCTCGTACTACCTTGCCCTGCAGGGTGCCGAGGTGATCAAGGTCGAGAACCCCTGGAGCGGCGACATCCTGCGCAACGGGGTGCGCGACCGCATGGACCAAGGGATCACCGTCGGCTTCGCCGCGATCAACGGCGGCAAGAAGTCGCTCGCGATCGACCTGAAGGAGCCACGCTGTCGCGACGCGCTCATGGCGCTGGTGAAAACGGCCGATGTTTTCATCGAGAACTTTCGCCCTGGCGCCGTGGCGCGTCTCGGCTTCGACCACGCCGCGGTCAAGGCAGCCAAGCCCGACATCATCTACGCATCGATTTCCGGCTTCGGCCAGGAGGGCGCCTGGGGCAGGCGCGCCGCCTACGACCATGTGGTGCAGTCGGCGGTCGGCATGGCGATGATGCAGGGCATCGAAGGGGGCGATCCGATGAAGGTCGGCTTCCCGGTCATCGACACGGCCACCGGCATGATCGGCGCGCAGGCGATCCTGTCCGCGCTGATCCGCCGCCTGCGGTCAGGCGCCGGAACCTACCTCGACATCTCGATGGCACAGGCTGCGCTGCAACTGATGTGGCCGGAGGCGTCGCGCGCGGCGGTGAGCGGGGCCGACGCGCCGCGCGTGGGCAATCGCGGCTTCTCGGGCAGCCCGGGAGGTTCGACGTTTCGTTGTGCCGACGGCTGGGTCTCCACGGCGGCCAACACGGCGCGCCAGTTTCGTGCTCTCTGTACCGCCGTCGGAGTGCCCGAGGTACTGCAAGATCCGGCGCTGCTGGATCTCGATGCCCTGGCACGCGGCGCCGGCTTTGTGGTGCCGGTCGATCGCGAACGCCTGCAGACGATCCTGGAAGCGGCGATCCTGCGCATCCCGGGCGCCGAGCTGGAAGCCCGCCTGGCAGCAGATGACGTGCCATGTGCGCGGCTGGTGACGCTGGCTGAATTCATCAAGCGTGCCGCAAGCGAAAAGCTCATGACCCTGCCGCAGCGACGTACAGCCTATGCGCAGGGCACGCTCCTCGACTTTGGCGCCGGCTACCGCGCCGACCGCAGCGACGGCGAGCCACTGCCGCGGGCGCCGCGCCTGGGCCAGCACACCGCCGCCCTGCTCGCCGAGGCCGGGTTGTCAGCCACGCAAATCGCGGCCTTGGCCGCTGAAAGCAAGGCGAAGGTCTGACATGATCGGGCCTTGGCCGCGCCCGATTTTCCGGAGGGTTCATGTTCGGCGTCGTTGACTACTGGGCCTTCGTCGTCGCGGTGATCGTCTTTCTCGCCATTCCCGGCCCGGGCAATCTGGCGATCATCACCTCGACCAGCAAGGGCCGCGTTCTCGGCGGGCTCGCGGCAACGGCGGGGGTGATCGCCGGCGACCAGGTGCTGATGTGGCTGGCGGTTGCGGGCGTAGCCGCACTGCTCACCTCCAACCCGACCCTGTTCGCACTGCTGCAGTACGTCGGCGCACTGTACCTGGCGTATCTCGGAGTCCGGATGATCCTGGCGCGGCCCGGCGACGCACCTATCCTCAACATGGAGGCGCGCCGCTTCTTCCGGCAAAGCATGCTGATCACCCTCTTGAACCCGAAGGCGATCGCGTTCTACATGGCGTTTTTCCCGCTGTTCGTGGATCCGACGCGACACCGCGGTTTCGTCACCTTCGCCGCGATGGCGCTTACCATCGCCTGCCTCACATTTCTGTACTGCGTTGTCGTGATCCTGATAACTCTGTATGCCGCCGAGCGCATGCGCGCCAGTCCGCGTGTGACGGTCTGGCTCAATCGTGTTGCCGGCACACTGCTCGTCGGGTTCGGCGTCAAACTGGCGATCGGAAAATAGTCGGAGCAGTGAACACGCCGGGCGCTGCCAGACCTACTCGGCCTTGACGCCCGCTTCGCGGATGAGCTTCTGGTATTTCTGCACCTCGGCTGCCTTGAACGCTGAAAACTGATCCGTCGTGATGCTGGAGGCGGTACGCGAGGTTTCCGCGTAAAGCTTTTTCATCGCCGTTGTCGCCAAGGCCTTATGCACCGCTTCGTGCACACGGTCGATCACCGCGCGCGGCGTGCCGGTCGGCGCGTCGAGACCGGTCCACACAGTGAACTGGAATCCGGGCAGGGTCTCGGCCACCGTCGGCAATTCGGGGAAGGCCGGCAGCCGCGTCGTCGAGGTCACGGCCAGTGCGCGCACCTTGCCGGCGGTGATCTGCGGCACCGCGGAGGTATCGGCGAACAGGTGGTCCACCTGCCCGCCGAGGAGCGCGGTGAGTGCCGGCGCGGTGCCGGCGAACGGCACGTGGGTCGCGTTGGCCCCGGTCATCTGGTTGAGAAACGCGCCGGCCAGGTGCGGCAGGCCGGCGATGCCGGATGACGAGAAATTCATCGTCGCGCCAGTCTGCTTCAGGCGCGCGATCAGGTCGGCCAGGTTATTGACGCCGCGGTCCGGCCGCACCACCAGGAACATCGGACTCTCCGAGACCACCACGATCGAGGCAAGGTCGGCGACCAGGTCGTAGCTGAGATTGCGGAACAGCGCCGGCGCGATCGCGTGCTGGCTGGTCGAAAGCAGGAGCGTGTAGCCGTCGGCCGGTGCACGGGCGACGAACGCCGCGGCAATGGTGGTGCCGGCGCCGGGCTTGCTTTCGACGATCACTGGCTGACGCCACAATTCGTTGAGCTCGCGGGCCAGCGCGCGGGCCACCACGTCGGCGCCGCCACCCGGCGGATAGGGGTTGATCAGGGTCACCGGACGCGCCGGGAAGCCCTGTGCGAATGCCACCGCTGGCAGTAGAAGCATGCACGGCAGCAACGCCGCCAGGCGGGACAGCAACCGGCTCCACAGCGTCATGAAAGTCTCCTGATTGTCTTGCAGCATTTCATGCAGATGCGCGACCGCCTTGCGTGCGGCCGCACGACGCTGAGAGTTGCTTCGGGCAGCCTACCCCTTGGGCCGCCGGTTAGCCGCGTCCCAGAAGCGCTCGAGGTTGTCGATCAGTGCGGGTGACTCGAGGCAATGGGCCTGCTCGCGAAAATACACGGCCAGGTAGCGCGCCATCAGCGCAAGCGGCTCCTGGACGATGCGAAAAGCCTTGCGATTGCCGATCGCCCCGACGACGCCCGAACTGGTCAGGCCCGTGGCCACGGTCATCAGCGCGCGGTCCATGTCGCCCGGCTCCACGAGCTCGTCGGCGATCATGCGGCCTTCCGGCGTGTCGAAATCGATGCGCCGGCCGTATTGAATCGCCTGGCGCGCGATGCGGTCACCCACGAAACGCGGCAGTCGCATGTTGGCCATGCCCGGGATGATGCCTTCCTTGCGCGCCGGCAGCGTGGCGTACGCATGGCGCTCCGCCACGATGTAGTCCATGCACAGGAGGATCTGGCAATGACCGCCGATGGCGAATTCCTCCACTGCCGCGATCCAGAGCTTCTCGTGCGAGGCCGCGAGGGTTTCATCAGCACTGTCCCCGGCGCTTGTCAGTCCGCGATACATCTTGTTGACCAGCCCCATGTCGCGGACGACGTAGAAGAGAAAGGGAATGCGCCCCCAGTACAGATCGGTGAGGTTCAGCCCCGCGCCGAACAGGCGCTTGCCGGCAAACTTAGGATGCTTGACCGGAGCCCCGCGCAACACGCACACCTTGGTCGCCGCATCCAGCAGCGCGAGATCGATGGCTGTCTCCATCGGCGTAATCGTGGTCCAGTCCTCGGCATTGAGCGCCTCGATGTTGGCAATGGTCACGGTCGACACATCGCCCTTGCGTTCCACCCAGGCTCGGCCGAAATCGGCGCGGCCGGTACGGGCGAAATCCGCGGCCCGGGCCAGTGAATCCGGCAACGGCAGCATCATCGAATGCAGGAGATGCAGGGCCGCAAACTCCTTGGCCATCAGGCGGGAAAAGATGAGGCCCTGATCGACCTCGACACCCTCCTTGTCGGCCTGGCGTTTGGTGAGCTCGACCTCGACATCGGCACGCGTCGGGACCAGGCCCGGGACGAGCTCGGCCGCGTCGTAGATCAGGTTCTCTGCCCGCACATGACGCGTCAGCTCGGCCGTCAGACGGCGGTAAATCGTCTCGATATGCGCCTCTGCGAAAGCCGTACGGGCGCCGCGCGCCGCCTGCTGCAAGGCCTCGGCTGCACGTGCCGAATCGGGATCACGCCTGGGCTTCGCCGGCAGGCGCTCGAACAGGGAGCGCGAGCGGCGCCAATAGACGGAAAAACGTGCGCGATCGGCGTCGAAATCGCCGGTCAGGGTTGGCGATTCGGCCGCTAGTGCCGTCGCTTCAGCGCCAGGCAGGCCAGCCGCCGCAAGCGCGGCGATGAGGTTTGCCTTGGCTTCGCTTGCGATCGTTTCCATCGTTCAGATCCTTGTGGCGGTGACAGGGTGCAATGCAGGGACCAGTGTTTGCGTCACAAGTCGCGCATTTGGCCTTGAGGAAGGTGCCGAATATTGCCATAGGGATTCCAACTCGGTCCGCGCAGTTAGTCGTCGACATCGTCTCAAGAGCTCATCCCCAGGCGTGTGGCAGACGACGATACCGGCAAAAGCGCGCGAATTCGTCTAGGCTTCGCACGCTCGCCGGATCGGGGCGGGATGGGAGGAATGAGGAGTGCAGCAATGTTGACCATGAGCACGGCCCTTGACCGCTGCCAGCGCCTGTATGGCGCCCGGCGTGCATTTGTCGATGCCGAGGGTACCCTGACCTGGGGCGAGCATCTCGATCGTGTGGCGCGCGCGGCAGGCATTCTTGCGGCGCGTGGAGTCAAGGCTGGCGATCGCTTTGGCATTCTTTCGCGTAACGTCTTTCGCCATGCCGAATTGCTGCACGCCGGCTATTGGATGGGCGCGGTGCCGGTGCCGGTGAACATCCGCCTGGCCGCACCCGAGATCGCCTTCATCCTGCGCGATGCGGACGTCAAGACGCTCGCGGTGGAAGAGCCGTTCCTGCCCTTGATGGAGCACCCCGAGATCGCGCCCTTTGCCAAGAACGGTTTCGCGTTTTCTCCCAAACCCTTAGGCGGCAAGCTCGCCGACTACGAGACGCTCTTGAAGTCGGCTGTGCCGCACGAGCGCATCGAGAGCCAGGAAGAGGACGACGCGATCCTGCTCTACACCGGCGGTACCACCGGCCGTAGCAAGGGCGTGCGCCTCACGCATCGCAACGTCATCGCCAACGGCATGCAATGCGCGATGGAGATGGGTTTTCGCGCCACCGATACCTACCTGCATATCGCGCCGATGTTCCATTCGGCCGATCTACTCTGCACCGGCTTTACGCTACTTGGTGCCGCGCACGCCTACCTCCCGCAATTCTCGCCGCGCGTAGCACTCGGCACGCTCCAGGACCTGCGCGTCACTTCCACGATGATGGCGCCGTCGATGATCATCATGACGCTGCAGGAGTTGCAGCCGTCGGAATACGATCTCTCATCGTTTCGCTGGATGCTCTATGGCAGCTCGCCGATGGCGCCGGAGTGGATCGAGAAAATGATCGAGGCTTTCCCTGCCGTCGATATCGTGCAGAGTTACGGCCTCACCGAGACCGCGCCCATTCTCACGCTGCTGGATCGCGAGGCGCACAGAAAGGCGCTGGCGACCAGGGACTTCTCGGTCCTCAAGTCCGCGGGGCGCCCCAT
Organism: Burkholderiales bacterium; assembly: GCA_046160545.1. Taxonomy (GTDB): domain Bacteria; phylum Pseudomonadota; class Gammaproteobacteria; order Burkholderiales; family JAEUOS01; genus JAEUOS01. Next base: position 8,251 of record JBJXGS010000125.1, on the reverse strand, counting down.
CGCATGCGTCGACATGCGTATCCTCGATGACGACGGGCGCGAAGTGCCGCAGGGCGAGCCCGGCGAGGTGGTCGTGCGCGCGCCCAACGTCACCAAGGGTTATCTGAACCTGCCCGAGGTAACCGCCGCCGCGATCCGCGAAGGGTGGTTCCATACCGGTGATGTCGGCCGCCTGGACGAGCACGGCAACCTGTATTTGCTGGACCGCAAGAAGGACATGATCATCACCGGCGGCGAGAACGTATACACGGTGGAAGTTGAGCAGGCCTTGTACCAGCACCCCGACGTCGCCGAGTGCGCGGTGGTGGGCGTGCCCGACGTAAGGTATGGGGAGGCGCTATTCGCCGCGATCGTGCCCCATCCAGGCAGGACGCTCAACAAGGAGCAGGTCATCGAGCATTGCCGCGCGCGCATCGGCGGCTACAAGGTGCCGCGCCAGATGGTGTTCCTGCCTGCGCTGCCCAAGAGCGCGATGGGCAAGATCCTGAAGACCGAAATTCGCAAACAGTTCAGCGATTCCGCGGCACGCGCAGCGACCAACAACTAGATCGCAACCCGGAGACCGAATTGAAATCAAGCCTGCAAGCCGGCACCATCCACGTCGAGAACATCGGCATCGACCGCGAGCGCACCATCGCCTTCATGGGCGACGAGATGCGCGTCTATGCCACGCCCAGCATGTGCCTGGACATCGAGCACACCTGCCGCAACCTGCTGCTCGCGCATCACGAACCCGGCGAGGATTCGGTCGGGGCGCGCGTCGAGATCGATCATCTGGGCCCGACCCTGCTCGGGCAGACCGTGACGGTGAGCGCGAAGGTCACCGAACTCGCGTTGCCGCGCGTCGTCTTCGAGATCGAAGTGCGTGACGAGATCGATCTGGTCGGCAAGTCCAGGCACATCCGCTTTGTCGTCGACAAGACCAAGCAGGGCGAGCGCCTCAAGAAGAAGGCCGACAGGGTCAAGGCGGCCAAGGGATAGATCCCCGGGCAGGGTGCGGCGCGGGCGCCGCTGCCTACGCCCGCGTCCGGTCAGCGCGCTGCCGTCAGCAGGGCCAGCGCCTTTTCGATCGCGTCATCGGCGATCTGATCGAGTTCATCGGCGGTCCGGTTCTGGATCGGATGCGGCACATACACGACCGCCGGCTCGAATCCGAGCGCCTCCGACTGGGTCGCGACTGCGTCGGTAAAGCCGGTGGTTACCACGGACACGCCGGGGATCCCGCGCGAATCCAGGTTGATGAGGTCATGCAAACTGCATGACGTGCAGGACCCTCAGTCGGAGAGTGCGATCAGCACCACATCGGCCTTCTCCGCAATGCCTTGCAGGTTTTCCGGCGTGGCGATCTTGGCATTGGTCGGCTTGCCGCAACGCATGGTGCGGATATGGCGCTCGTGCAGGCGGAACTCGACGCGGTCCAGGAACTCCTTGGTGCGCGCCTTGCCGATGTCGAACAGGCCGACCGTGAGGCCGTCGAGCGAGGGCGGCGGCGGGCGCCGCGCGCGCTTCAAGGGCGAGGTTTCGGGCGTGGGGTCACGCATCCATTGCATGTCGCTCATGACTTGATCTCCTTGGTGACGGGTTGCAATTCGACAGGATTGCCAGCGGCGATCCAGCCGGGCAGGATCGCGGAAAAGAGGCCGGCAGGTCCGCCGGCGCGCACAATCATAAGGCCGCCTTCATAGAATTTCGGCACCTGTCCTCCGGCCATCGACGCTCGAATACCTTCGCCAACGCCATGGGCGCCGGCGACCAGGTCCGCGCCCGGACGCACGGTGGCGGCGCGAATGGCTTCGTCAATTTGGCTGCGGCCCCACCCTGCCTCGGCGAAGATCGCGTAGTGCTCGGGCGAAAGCACCAGAATGCAGCGCTGCGACATGGCCATCTTCGGATGCCCGATCCCGTTCAAGCCCATCGCCAGCGAGCGCGCCAGGTCGTCCGGCGCACGGGATTTCTGGTCGACAAAGCCCTGCACCCCGTCCCCCTGGAACAGCGTCACTGTCGAGGTACCGGGGGCGAATCCGCGCGATACCGAAAGCGGCTCCCAACCGGCATCCGACTCGTCCTCGGCAAAGCAGAAGGTGTATTTGCCCGGTCCGCCCAGGGTGGCGCGGTCGGCCTCGCCGGGCCGGCCGCCGCCGACGTTGCGCACGATCAGCTGCAGGGCGCGGCCGATGGTGGCGTTGGCGCGATTGCCCTGCCCCAGCGCATTGAGTCCGGCATTCATCCCTATGCGCCTGGCGATCGGTCCATTGACGACGATGATGGGCGACGAGAAATAGGTCGTCGCCAGCAGCCCATGCAGGGTGAATTCCGGTTCCAGCGCGGCTTCGATGGCAGCCAGCACCACGGGCATGTATTCCGGCTTGCAACCGGCCATCACCGCGTTGATCGCGACCTTCTCGACCGTGCACTGCGCGAGATTGGGCGGGATCAGGCCCACGACTTCGTCGGGCTTGCGCGTGGTGCCGGCCAGCATGCGCAGCACCCGCACGTCGGTCGGCGGTACCAGCGGCAGGCCGTCGCTCCAGCCGCGCTCGAAGCAGATCTCCACCTCGTCGTCGTAGTCGCCGTAGGCGATCTTGCGCGAGCGAATGCCGGTTTCACCAAAGCGAACCTGCAGGTATTCGGCCAGGCCCGGTTCGACCGACTTCGAACCGCATCCGGGGCGCAGCGCCGGCAGGTCCGCGCCCAGGTCGGCGATGCCGGTGACGCGGCGCCACTCCTTGGCGTCCCAGCCCTCGGTGCGCGCCACCTCGGTACCGTCCTCGAAGCGGATCAGGGTGGGCACGATCTCGATACTGTGGCGAAACGACGCGGCCAGTTCGCGATCATCGATCACACCCGCGAGATGGTCGGGAAAGCCGGGGTCGTCCTGCGAGTAGACCTTGAATTGCGGGTCGCGCGCTGCAAGGATGCGCATGACCGGCGCCACCAGCTCACAAGTCGGGCAGTCACGCTTGGCAAATACCGCGAGCGACGAATTGCTATGCATGGCTTCAGCATTCTCCTGGATGAGCGGGGCAAACGTTAGCACCGCGCTTTGAGACACGCAAGCAGGTCGTCCGAGAGTGCTCAGTCGCCAGGCGGCGCAGCCGCGCCGGGCGCCGCTCCGGTCTCGAGGCATCGCCGCAGACCGGCGAAACCGGCCTCGAATACCTGGCTGGCGCGACGCTTCATCTCATCCGCATGGGCAGTCTCGAACTGCGCACGCCATTCGATGCTGCAGGCCTGATTCGCGGCAGGCGCTGCTGCCAAGGGAAGGACGAGAATTTCCGCGCGATAGTTCCAGACAGGAATGCGCATCGGCTGCGGTGTTGCGACGATGCTGTATTGCAGCTTCATGTCCACATCCGACAGGCCGGTCAAAAGGTGTGTCCACACGCCGCCGTCGTCGAACAACAGCACACGTCGACAGCCGACCCGATCCGCCGGTCCGGCTTCGATGCGCGACTCAAGTACGCTGCCGTTCCACCTCGGCATGGCGTTGAAGTCGCGGATCAAGGCCCACGCCCGCACCGCATCCACCGCCAGAGTGCAGGCCTTGCTCACCGACACCGTCGTGGCTTCTGGTTTGGGGTTCAATTCGCGTTTAGAATAAAAAAACGGGCCTGTCTCTCCCGGCAGGGTTTTTACCACGCGAGGAATTCCGACATGAAGACCCTACTCCAACACGCGGCTGCCGGCGTCTTGGCATGCGCCATCCTGGCGCCCGCCCTGAATGCAGCTGAACTTCGTTTCAACAACCCCCTGCCCGACTCCCGTCCCGAGACCAAGGAGCTGGTGAAATTCGCCGAGGACGTGGGCAAGAACAGCGGCGGCGCGGTCACCGTCAAGGTCCACAGCGGCGGCTCGCTGGGCATCAAGGATGCCGACGTCCTGCAAGTCCTGCCCAAGGGCGCGCTGGACATGAGCATGATCTGGGCCAACTACCTGTCGCGCGACGCGCCGGCGCTCGGCATGGCACTGGTGCAGGGTGCGATCGGCACGGTCGATGAGTTGAAGCGTGCCCTGCCCGTGGTGCGCCAGATCTACGACGAGGAACTGAAAGACTGGGGCATCACCGCGGCCGGATACATGGCGATTCCGATGCTGGAAGCTTCCATCTTCTGCCGTGACCATCCGGTCAAGACACTTGCAGACTTGAGGTCGCGCAAACTGCGCGTCTGGGCCAAGGAGCAGGTTGCATCGTTCAAACGGCTCGGCGTTGCCGCGCAGATCATCGGCCAGGCGGACATGTACGTGGCGATGAAGACCGGCGTGGTCGACTGCGCGGTCTACCCGGCCTTGTATGCGCATACCGTCAACATGCACGAGGTCGCCAAGTACGGCGCCTTCCTGTACCCGATGCCGTCCGCCCCCTATGCCCTGGCCATGGCGACGACAAAATGGAATGCGCTCCCGGCAGCGCAGCGCCAGGCCATCACCAAGGCGGCCGACGACACCTGGAACCGCACCAACGAGTACTCCGCCGACCACCAGCGTGAACTCGCCGCCCGCGAAGAACTGAAGAAAAAGGGCATCAACTGGCTGGGCGACTTTCCCGAGGCCGACCGCAAACGGTTTCTCGAGGCGGTATCGGCAACCTGGGCGGAGCTTGCCACCGAGGCTGGCGGCAAGGCGCCGGGCTACCGCGAGCGGGTCCTAAAAGCCATGGGCCGCTAGGCGAATGCAGAAGGCCGCCCCGGCGGCGAACTGATGCTGGAGCTTGCCAGGAAGCTCGAGACCGGACTGGGACATCTGGCCCGGTTCTGTTGTGCCCTCGCCGCGCTAGCGCTGGCCGCGATCGTCGGCATCATCGTGGCCAGCGTCTTCATGCGCAGGGTGGCCGGATCGCCACTTTTCTATACCGAAGAACTGGTCGGGCTCCTGCTCGGCGCCTCGCTCTTCCTCGCCCTGCCCATGGTCACCCGTGAGGCCAGCCACGTTCGCGTCACCTTTCTCGCCAGTGTTCTCTCCGACCGTGGCCGCGGGGTGCTGGCGATTTGTGCCGGCATCGTGACGCTGGCCTTTTGCGGCTGGTTTCTTGTGGAAGCGATTCCCTGGCTCGAGTTCGCATGGAAACGCAACATCAAGACCGAGGCGGCCAACCTGCGCCTGGGCCCGTGGATGGCGGTGTTGCCGATTTCCATTGCCTTGTGTGCCCTGTTGACGATGGTACGGGTGATCACGGGGCGGGAAAAGGCCTCGTTTGATGCCCCTGTACCAAAGGAATAGCGCGCCGGTGGCCATTCTCCACGCGTCGCTTAAGCCATGTTCCTGACCGTATTCACGTCCATTCTCGCGATCACCGCAGCCAGCGGCGCGGCACTGGGTGCCGCGTTGGGACTGACTGGTTTGGTCCTGCTGCACTTCTTCGCCAATGGCGCGACTTCGCTGGCGGTCAATGCGATCTGGAACGTCTTCAATTCGTTCACATTGAGCGCGATCCCGCTATTCATTCTGCTGGGGGAAATCCTGCTTCACAGCGGCATCAGCCAGCGCGCGTACACCGCGTTCCGGCCCATGTTCGCGCGCGTGCCGGGCGGCCTCCTGCATACCAACATCGCGGTGTGCACCCTCTTCGGCGCGGTCTCCGGGTCGAGCATGTCGACGGCGGCGGCAGTCGGTTCGGTGGCCTATCCGGAAATGGTCAAACGCGGCTACGACAAGGATGCGGTCGTGGGCAGCCTGGCCGGCGGCGGCACCCTGGGTCTCCTGATCCCGCCCAGCCTGTCATTCCTGATTTACGGTGCGCTGACCGAGACCTCGATCGGCCAACTTTTCATTTCCGGCATCGTGCAGGGCCTGATGGTGTCGGCGCTCTTCATGTGCTTGATCCTGTTCATGTGCCTGCGCAACCCGGCGCTGTATCCGAAGGACGACGAGCGCATGCCGCTGGTGAAAATATTGATCGGTACCCTGAGCATCTGGCCGGTGGTCGTGCTGATTCTTGCCGTCATGGGCAGCATCGTCTTCGGGTTTGCCACCCCGACCGAGTCAGCTGGGGTCGGGGTGGTGGTAGCCGCAATCATTGCCTTCATCTGGGGCGACCTTACCTGGCGCAAGCTGGCCGAAAGCGTCGTGCGCTCGGTGCTGATCTTCTCGTCGATCGGCTTTGTCGTGCTGGGGGCAACCGTGTTGAGCCAGTCGGCCAGCGTGCTGGGGGTGCCGCAAGCGATCCTCGAGGCGGCGCTTGCCGGCGGACTGGGCAAGTATTCGGTGTTCGCGATCGTGGTCCTCGTCTACCTGGTGCTGGGCTGTTTTTTCGACGGCCTGTCGCTGATGGTGATGACGCTCCCGATCGTGTTTCCTCTCATGACCAAGCTGGGTTTCGACGCGATCTGGCTGGGCGTCATCATCACGATCCTGATCGAGATCGGCCAGCTCACCCCGCCGGTGGGGCTCAACCTCTCCGTGCTGACGGTGATCACCGACAACGAAGTGCCGCTGGGACGCGCGGCCGTGGCCGCCACTCCCTACTGGCTGATCCTGCTCCTGGCAGTTGGAATCCTGACGGTATTCCCGGCGATTGCGACATTTCTCCCCAAGATGCTGATGTAGCGGCGCGGCACCGCCGCTCGCCTGCGCATGCGACCAACGACAAGGGACCCATCCATGCAAGTCAAGATCAAGGCCAAGACCTATGGCCCGCTCAGAGTCAACGTCGGTGCCGATAACTCCATTTGGTGCGAAAGCGAGGCAGGCAATCGCGTGCGCCTGGGCCCCGTGCCAGCAGCGGACGCGCTTTCCCCGTCCGACCTGATCCTCGCCTCGCTCGCCAATTGCATCGCCATTTCCGTGCGCATGGCGGCCGGCCAGATGGCGCTGGAACTGGGCACCCTGGATCTCTCGGCCATCGCCATCAAGGCGACCGACCTGCCCAACCGGTTCGGGCGCTTCGAGGTGGGCATCAAGACCGGCGCTGCTATTTCCGCAGACAAGGCCGACGAACTCCTGTCCCGCACCAAGGAGATCTGCACGATCAGCAACACCCTGGGCGCCGAAATCGCATTGCAGCTCAATTAGCGGACATTGGTGAACCTGACCTTAAGCCCCCTGCATCCGCTCTTTGCCGCCGAGGCAAGCGGCGTCGATTTGCGCAACCCGCCCACGCCGGCGCTGTGCGCGGCCATCGATGACGCGATGAACCGCTACGCGGTCCTCGTGCTGCGCGATCAGCCTATCGATGACGAGCAGGAGATGGCCTTTGCACGCGCGCTCGGGCCGCTTGAACCGATGCCGGCGCAGGTCAGCATCGAGAAGCAGCGCTTGCAGCACCGTGAGATGGTCGACATCTCGAACCTGGACGTCGATGGCTCGTTGCTTGGGGCCGATGACCGGCGGCGCCTCTTCAACCTGGGCAACATGCTCTGGCATACCGACTCGAGCTTCAAGGCGACGCCGGCGAAGTATTCGATGCTGCACGCACGCGCGATCCCGCCGGAAGGCGGCGAGACCGAATTTGCCGACATGCGCGCCGCCTGGGATGCACTGCCTGAAAAAATGCAGCAACGCATCGAACACATGGTGTGCGATCACTCGCTGATCTATTCGCGCGCCCTCTTGGGCTTTGATGCCTTCAACGAAGAGGAACGCAAGGCTTTTGCACCGGTGCCACAGCGCCTGGTGCGCAGGCACGCCGGCTCCGGCCGGCGCTCGCTCTTCCTGGCCTCGCACATCGGCACGATCCACGGCATGCCGCGGCCCGAGGCGCTGATGCTGATTCGCGACCTGACCGAGCACGCGACGCAGCGCGAGTTCGTCTACAGCCACACCTGGCGCGTGCATGATCTGGTGATCTGGGACAACCGCTGCACCATGCATCGCGGGCGCGCCTATGACGACCAGCGCTACCGGCGCGACATGCGGCGCATGACACTTGAGGACAGCGCACCAACCCTGGCACAGCCGGCCTGAATCGACTCTTCCTTACTGGCCCTTGTCATCATCAGTCGAGCTTGACCCCGACTGCGCGAATAAGCTCAGCCCAGCGCGTGGCCTCGGCACGCACATAGGACGCGGCCTGCTCGGGCGACATCGGCTCGGCGAAACCGCCGTTGGTAGTGATCCAGGTCTGCAGGTCAGGCATCGCGATGATCTTCCTGACCTCTTCAGACAGGCGATTGCGAGCGGCTGCCGGCAGGCCGGCCGGACCGGCCAGCAGCAACCAACCTTCGGTGACCAGATTGGGGAAGCCGGCTTCGACGATGCTGGGCACATTGGGCAGGGAGGGGTGCCGCTGGGCACTGGTGATGGCGAGCGCGCGCAG
>JBJXGS010000124.1:0-2704 GCA_046160545.1 Burkholderiales bacterium | reverse complement strand
GCTGAATAGTGATCGTCCGCGCCAACGTGGAGTACGCCTGGCTCGGCGCGGAGGCACTTCCTGCCGGACTGGCGCAGATCAATGAAACCATCGAGGCGTGGGGCGCTGCGGGCCACCGCGAAAAGCGCCTCCTGCGTCCCGTTTCAAGGCAGGAGGGGTTGATCTCCATCGCTGTGCGCTGGATGCGGGAAGCGATCCGGCGGGTTTAACTCCCGGGCTCTCCCGTAGCCGTTCCATCGCGCGACGTCGCCTGACTCCGCGTGCAGGAATTGCCTTTGAATGCGGCGCAGAGCCAGAACCAATTACCAGACGCGCAGCTTGAACTGGATCGCTATTGCGCCATCGAGCCGGTTCTTGATCGTCGGGACCAGGAAAACATTGACCCCCGCGCGTCCACTCTCGATCGCGAGTATTGGCAGCGCAGCAGGGAACCAAGCGCCGTCGCGGTAGTTTGGATAGCCATTGAATGCGCCCAATGCGACCCCGGCGTGTACGTTGATCCCTGCGGGCCGCCAATGTAGCGGCCGCCAGTAGTAGGCGCCGTAATGGCTCCGCTTCCGGCTGCTGTTGATGAATGTTCCGGAGGCAAGAACATGGTCCGCTGCAAGCGTCAGTTCGGCGCCGAACCCGACATTGCCCTCGCGCAGGTCCTTGTCGCGGTCGAAGTGGTAGGAAAAAGTGCCTGGATTGAGCCACACCTGTGGCACGTGCTTCTCCGGGCCGTCTGCCGCCTGCGCGCTGATCCCGATCCATGCGGCGAATACAAATGCCAGCATAGGTCTTAGAAGTCGCGGCGCAAACCGGTTTATGCGAGACATGATCAGGCTCCCTTCGCAGGTCTTTGCATGATACGGAAAGCACAATGGCCGGGCCGGTATTCGTTGCAAACAGTCTGCAGGAACTGCGTCATCGACCCCGATGGGTCTCCACCATGCTCGATTGCTCCGGTGACGATTAATCCGCCGTCCCGGCTCCAGGATCCGCCGCCGCTCAGCCGCAGTGGGCCTGCGATCGTGCCCAGTTCGATGTCGACCTTCCTGCCGCCGCCCCGCAGCCGCGCCACATGCGACCCAAGCTCGAGTCCGTTCGCGCGCGCCAACTGCACCGGCCGCCACTCGACGTCCGCGAGCCCGAGGATCGAATTGGCGTCGAACCGCAGACTATCGGATCGGATCAGGACCTTGCCCTGAGGGCCGAGAGCGCCCAGCCCCGGCGCCACGTTCTCGAGTGCCTGGCCCGGCAGGGCGAGGTCAAGACCTCGCACGGTCGTGCTTGCGGGCGAGAGTTCAAGCCGCATGGACTTGGCCGAGTCGCTAATTGCGATGTCCGTCACGAGCTTGCCTGCCAGAGAATCGAATATCGAGCTGTTCCAGAGAATTTTTCCCAGACCCAGCATCTCGCCGGAGTGCTGCCGCAGGAACAAGCGACCGCTGCCCGACCATACGGTGCCGGCCGGGTCGCGCAGCAGGATCGTTTGCCCCGAAGCGCGCTCGATCGCATGCGCAATCCAGGGCGCGGGAAGCAGCGCGACCAATGCGACCGCATAGGCCAGGACCCCAGCGACAACATACGCGGTCATGCGCCGGGGGCTCATTTTGTCGCCCGAGCGGTCGGCTGGCCGGCCGACACGAATGTTGCCTCGATCCGAACCAGGCCGGGCTGACCGGTCGAGGCGACCTTGCAGCCCTCCAGGCGGACGCCGAACTCCCGTTGCAGGTGGTCGATCCAGTCCAGCCAGTCGTCGAAATTCGCCGGTCCCGCAACGAAAAGGGCTCTGCCGCCTGGACGCGGCTCAATCCTGTCTATCGCGTTGGCGAACGATGCGCGCGCTGCCGAGGTCTGCAACAACGCCTTTAGATCGGAGTGTTGTGAGGTCGCGGCAACCTTCTTGCGCAGGATGGCGATCTCCTTGAGCTGCTGGCGCATGTCCTCGACCTGCGCGCGAAGCACGGGCAGCGTGGCCGAAAGTTCCCGTCTCGCAGACATGGCGGGCGCCACGACCGCCAGGTACGCCGCCGCCGCGGCGATGATCGCGCCTGCAATCCAGAGCAGAATCTTCTGCCTGTCGGAGCGCGTGCTCCAGAAATCCTTCGCTGATGCCGTGAAACTCACTTGTTCTGCCCCGTTCTGGTCACGCGCACGGAGATGTTTCCCGAGGACTCCGCGGATTGCAGCGCAACTTGAAACCCCGGAATGGGAGGTATGGCACGCAATGCGTTGAACTGGGCGCTGAATTGCGCCGCGTCGTTTGGTCGCAGGAACAGGGTCAGCGTGCCGTTGTCGTACGCGATGCTCTCGATCCGGTGTTTGGCGGGGTCGAGCAGTCGCTCGGAGACCGCGCCAAACAGGGCCAGGAAATCGTCCGCGCCAATGAAGCCCGCCTGGCGCCGCAGCTCGGCGAGCGCGCGGGTCATTTGCAGGGGTGCGTCAACCACAACGGCGGCCTCGCCGAATCCGACGCGGAAAGTCCTGTTCATTTCCGCGATCAAGGTCCTGCGCTCGTAAGCCTTGGAGGCCCAATCCGCGGCGACACCGAACGCGCTGATGGCTGCCAATGCCGCGGCCAGAATCACTGGACGGCGAAGCGCGTCCGCCAGGCCGCGATCAATGGACCGTGGCGCGAATTCTCCCTGCAGGAGATCGAGTCCCGGTTTGCTTCGCATGTCAGACCAGCGCCATCCGGGCCCAATCTCGATCGGGATGC
>JBJXGS010000123.1:0-18343 GCA_046160545.1 Burkholderiales bacterium | reverse complement strand
TCCAGCACCTGCTTCATTTCCAGCCCCGAGCGCTCGCCGAAGGCGATGGCCTCGGCCAGGCCCTGCACCAGGCCGGCGATGCAGGTCTGGTTGACCATCTTCGCCAGCTGGCCGGCGCCCGGGCCACCAACGAGCGTGACGGCGCGTGCGTAGGCCATCGCCACCGGCCGCATGGCCTCGAAGGGCTGTGCGTCGCCGCCGCACATGACCGTCAGCGCACCGTTGACCGCGCCGGCCTGGCCGCCGGAGACCGGCGCGTCGATGAAGTGCAGGCCGCGCTCGCGCGCGGCGGCGTGCAGCTCGCGCGCCACGGCCGCGGAGGCGGTGGTGTGGTCAACGAAGGTCGCGCCGCCGGCCATGCCGGCAAAGGCGCCGTCGGGCCCGAGCACGACGCTGCGCAGGTCGTCGTCATTGCCGACGCAGGCGAAGACGATCTGCGCGCCACGTGCCGCAGCGGCCGGCGTGGCGGCGGTGGCGCCACCATGGCTGGACCGCCAGTCCTGCGCCTTGGCCGCGGTGCGGTTGTACACCGTCACCCTGTGCCCGGCACGCGCCAGATGCGCGGCCATCGGGTGGCCCATCACCCCCAGGCCGAGGAAGGCGACGTCGTGCGGTGTCGTGGGTCCGTAGGTCTTGGCGCTGCTCATGGCGCCGAGTATGCCGTGCCGGAACGCGCTTCGCCGGCGGCTCAGACGATCGTCAGGTGCTCGGTGCCCGAGGCCAGGTCCGGGTTGCGCGCGCGGCGGCTGTGCAGCTTGATCTGCAGCCGCAGGTCGTTGACCGAGTCGGCGTTGCGCAGCGCATCCTCGTAGCTCACCGCGTTGGCTTCGTACAGATCGAACAGCGATTGGTCGAAGGTCTGCATGCCCAGTTCGCGGCTGCGCTTCATCAGCTCCTTGATCTCGCCCACCTCGCCCTTGAAGATCATGTCGGCCACCAGCGGGGTGTTGAGCATGATCTCCACCGCGGCGACGCGGCCCTTGCCTTCCTGCAGCGGCAGCAGCCGCTGCGACACCAGCGCCTTCAGGTTCAGCGACAGGTCCATCAGCAGCTGCGCGCGGCGTTCCTCGGGGAAGAAGTTGATGATGCGGTCCAGCGCCTGGTTGGCGCTGTTGGCGTGCAGCGTGGCCATGCACAGGTGGCCGGTTTCTGCGAACGCGATCGCGTGTTCCATGGTCTCGCGCTCGCGGATCTCGCCGATCAGGATCACGTCCGGCGCCTGGCGCAACGTGTTCTTGAGCGCAGCCTCCCACGAATCCGTATCGACACCGACCTCGCGCTGGGTGACCACGCAGTTGCGGTGCGGATGAACGTACTCGACCGGGTCCTCGATGGTGATGATGTGGCCGTAGGAATTCTCGTTGCGATAACCGATCATCGCCGCCAGCGTGGTCGACTTGCCCGAACCGGTGCCGCCGACCATGATCACCAGGCCGCGCTTGGTCATCGACACGTCCTTCAAGACCGGCGGGACCTTGAGTTCCTCGAACTTCGGGATTGCCGAGGTGATCACGCGCAACACCATGCCCATGCTGCCCTGCTGGACGAAGGCGTTGACGCGAAAGCGGCCGATGCCGGCCGGCGAGATCGCGAAGTTGCACTCCTTCTTCGCCTCGAACTCGGCCGCCTGCTTGTCGTTCATGATCGCGCGGCAGAGGTCGGAGGTGTGCTGCGGCGTGAGCGCCTGGTTCGACACCGGCGTCATCTTGCCGTCGATCTTGAACGCCGGCGGGAAGGCCGAGGTGATGAAGAGGTCAGACCCCTTCTTGCTGAGCATGAGCTTCAGCAGGTCATACATGAACTTGGTAGCCTGATCGCGTTCCATGGTGGCTTTTCCTTGAAGGTTCTGGCGCGGGACCTGCCGCGCAATCCCGGCCGCGGCGCGCCGCGATTGAAGTCTACTTGCTTCGCATCAAACCATTACTCGATGACGCCGGACGCTAGCCGGAGAAGTTGTCCTTGTTGGCAGCCTTGTTGCGTGCCTCGGCCGACGAGACGAGATTGCGCCGGACCAAGTCCTGCAGATTCTGGTCCAGGGTCTGCATGCCAAACTGCTGCCCGGTCTGGATTGCCGAGTACATCTGCGCGATCTTGTTCTCGCGAATCAGGTTACGAATGGCCGGAGTACCGATCATGATTTCGTGGGCGGCCACACGCCCGGAGCCATCCTTGGTCTTGAGGAGGGTCTGCGAAATCACCGCGCGAATCGACTCCGAAAGCATCGAGCGAACCATTTCCTTCTCTGCCGCCGGAAACACGTCGACGATGCGATCGATGGTCTTGGCCGCAGAACTCGTGTGCAGGGTGCCGAAGACGAGGTGGCCGGTCTCCGCGGCTGACAGCGCCAGGCGAATGGTTTCCAGGTCGCGCATCTCGCCGACCAGGATCACGTCCGGGTCCTCACGCAGCGCCGAGCGCAGGGCGTTGTTGAACGAGAGCGTGTGCGGTCCGACCTCGCGCTGGTTGATCAGGCACTTCTTGGACTCGTGCACAAATTCGATCGGATCCTCGACGGTGAGGATGTGGCCATACTCGTTCTCGTTGATGTGGTTGACCATGCCGGCCAAGGTGGTCGACTTGCCCGAACCGGTCGGCCCGGTCACCAGCACGATGCCGCGCGGCTGATTGGCGATGTCGCCGAAGCTCTTGGGCGCGTTGAGTTCCTCCAGCGAAAGAATCTTCGACGGGATGGTCCGCATGACCGCGCCGGCGCCGCGGTTCTGCACGAATGCATTGACGCGAAAGCGCGCCAGGTTGGGAATCGCGAACGAAAAGTCGCACTCCAGGTTTTCCTCGTAGGCCTTGCGCTGGCCGTCGTTCATGATGTCGTAGATCATGCCGTGCACTTCGGAATGATCCATCGCCGGCAGGTTGATGCGGCGCACGTCGCCGTGCACGCGGATCATCGGCGGCAGGCCAGCGGAGAGGTGCAGGTCGGAAGCCTTGTTCTTGACGACGAAGGCGAGAAGTTCGGATATGTCCATCTATAATTCTCCGCGAAGATGTCTGCCGTAGGAGGCGCAGCGCCTTGTCACCCGAACTGTCGGACGCGCACGGCCAAGCCTTGCATCGAAAAGCTTAACATGCCTTGGGCACCGGACGTTCCTGAATCCCTGCGGCGAGTGCGCGCGGACATCGCCGCGGCCTGCGCCGAGGCTGGTCGGGCGCCGGACTCGGTGCGCCTGATCGCGGTGAGCAAGACCCATCCCGCCGAGGCTGTGGTTGCAGCGCACGCGGCCGGACAGGCGGCGTTCGGCGAGAACTACGTCCAGGAAGGGATCGCCAAGATCGCGCAGCTTGCGCACCTGCCACTCGAATGGCACTTCATCGGCCCGATACAGAGCAACAAGACCCGCCCGATCGCCGAGAGCTTCGCCTGGGTGCACGGCATCGAACGCAGCAAGATCGCCGAGCGCCTGTCCGCGCAACGCCCGGCGCACCTGCCAGCGCTCCAGGTCTGCCTGCAGGTCAACGTCAGCGGCGAGTCGAGCAAGAGCGGGGTCGAGTCGGCCGCAATCCTGGAACTGGCGCGCGAGGTCGCAGCACTGCCGCGCATCAAGCTGCGCGGACTGATGACCGTGCCGCGGCCCGCCGCAGGTTTGCAAGCGCAACGCGCGCCATTTCGTGATCTGCGCGAACTGCTTGCGCTTCTCAACCGCGCAGGCCTGGAGTGCGACACCCTTTCAATGGGCATGTCCGCCGATCTGCGGGCCGCGATACTGGAAGGCGCGACGCTGGTGCGCGTCGGCACGGCAATTTTCGGCGCCAGGGACTAAAAACCATGAACATCGCATTCATCGGCGGAGGCAACATGGCCGCCGCCCTCATAGGCGGCCTCAAGGCCCGCGGTTTCGATGCGGCAGCCATGACGGTCATCGAGGTCGACGCCGCTGCACGCGAGCGACTGAAAGCCGAGCTGGGCGTCAGGGCCTTAGGTCAGCCCGACGAGAGCCTCCAGGCGGCGCAGTTGATCGTCATGGCGGTCAAGCCACAGAACATGCGCGAGGCCGCATCCGCGCTGGCTCCCTACCTCTCCTCCCAGACCGTGCTTTCGATCGCGGCAGGCACACGCCTGGCAGACCTGTCGCGCTGGCTCGGCGGGCACACCCGCCTGGTGCGCACCATGCCGAATACGCCGGCTTTGATCGGCCAGGGCATCACCGCCCTTTATGCGCCGCCGGTCGTCGAGGCGTCGCGTCGCGCCGATGCCGAGCGTGTCCTGGGCGCTGTCGGCCAGACCCTCTGGGTTGATAGCGAAGAACTGCTCGACCCGGTCACCGCTCTGTCCGGCAGCGGGCCGGCCTACGTATTTCACTTCCTTGAAGCACTGTCCTCCGGCGGCGAGGCCTTGGGCCTGGCGCCGGATACCGCTCGCCGACTGGCCCTGCAGACCGTCGTCGGCGCGGCGCAACTTGCGGCCGCGTCTCCGGAGAGCTTCGCCGTTCTGCGTGAAAGGGTGACGTCGAAAGGCGGCACGACAGCAGCGGCCCTGGCCGTTTTTGCCGAACGCGGCGTGGCCGATGCGATCAGCGCCGCGATGCTTGCCGCCAGCGAGCGCGGCCGCGAACTTGGCGCCGAACTCGGACGCGACTGACCTGGCGCAACCCCGCGGCAACGGGGCGGGACTACCAGAGAGGCGCGACCGCCCCGGGCCAAGCCTTTAGCCGAACCGCGAAGTCGATCGCAATGCCTGCGAACACAGCCGCACCCAGCCAGTTATTGTGCACGAAGGCCTTGAAACATCCCTCACGCGAGCGAGTACGAATCAGCATGAAGTGGTATGCAGCGATGCCCGCAGCGAACAGGAGTCCCCCGTAGTACCAGAGTCCCAGTCCGGCGCCACGCCCGACCAAGGCGAGGATCACCAGCATCCCGGCGTAGCAGGCCATGACCGCCGCCACATCGAAACGCCCGAATGCGATCGCGGAAGTACGGATGCCGATTTTCAGATCGTCATCGCGGTCTACCATCGCGTATTCGGTATCGTAGGCGATCGCCCACAGGATGTTCGCTGCCAGAAGCCACCAGCACTCTGCCGGCAGGCGCTCCAGCACCGCTGCGTAGGCCATCGGGATGCCGAAGCCGAACGCAACGCCGAGATAGGCCTGCGGCAACACGAAAAAGCGCTTGGTGAAGGGATAGCTGACAGCCAGGAACACCGCGACCACTGACAGCAGCAGGACCAGGCGCGGCTGGCGAATGATGAGGGCCAGAGCGCACAAGGCGAGGAAGGCGGCCAGCATCCAGGCCTCGGTCTGCGACACCCTGCCGGTGGCCAGCGGTCGATCGGCGGTGCGCTTGACGTGGCGATCGAAGTCGCGGTCCGCCCAGTCGTTGACCACGCATCCCGCGGAACGCATGAGAAGCGTGCCGAGCGCGAAGACCCACACCAGCCACCATGTCGGAGAGCCGTTGGCAGCGATCCACAAGGCCCACAGCGTGGGCCAGAGCAGCAATAGCGTGCCGATCGGCTTGTCCAGCCGCATCAGGCGCTCGTACTGCGTCAGCCGGTCGGAGACATGGGTCCAGTTCATCGCCGGCTAAGCTTATAAGAAAAGCGCCAGCCGGCGATCGACAACGGCTACGGAAGGGTGCATCCAGCCGACCGATGGCCGGACCCTGTCGCGGTTTACGCCTCGAGCAGGCTGCGCAGCATCCACGCGTTCTTCTCGTGAATCTGCATGCGTTGGGTCAAGAGGTCGGCGGTAGGCTCGTCGCCGGCCTTGTCCACCAGCGGAAACAGCGCGCGCGCGGTGCGCACCACGGTCTCCTGGCCGGCAGCGAGAATGCCGATCATTTCCTGGGCCTTCGGCACCCCCTTGACCTCCGGGATCGAGGTGAGTTTCACGAACTCCGCATAGCTGCCGGGTGCCGGGAAACCCAGCGAGCGAATCCGTTCGGCAACCAGGTCCACGGCATTCCACGCCTCGGTGTACTGGTCCATGAACATCAGGTGCAGGGTATTGAACATCGGCCCGGTGACGTTCCAGTGGAAATTGTGGGTCGTCAGGTAAAGCGTATAGGTGTCAGCCAGAAGGCGCGAGAGACCGGCGACGATCTTCTTGCGCTCCGCCTCGGGAATGCCGAGATTGGGGACATAGGCCGTTTTGGCTTTCTTGTTCATTGCACGCTCCATTGGTTCACAGGTGGATAACCGCATTCTCGGCGCAATGCCAGGGCGCAGCCATTGACATTTTTCTATCCTCGCGATTCAAGCAGGCAATCAGACCCCAAGATAGGCTTCCCGCGATCCCAGCCAGCGTTGCAAATGCGCCTCTACGCGGGCGTCGCCGTCAACCAGCATGCGTTCGGCCAGGTCGCGCGCTGCTTCCACCAGGTCAAGGTCCGTCTCGAGATCGGCAAAGCGCAGCATCGGCACGCCACTCTGGGCCCGACCGAGAATCTCTCCGGGGCCGCGCAGCTTCAAGTCGGCGCGCGCGATGGCAAATCCGTCGGTGGTCTCGAACATGACCTTGAGGCGCTCGCGCGCCGCTTCAGACAACGGGTTGTGAAACAGGAGGATGCAAACGCTTTCGTGCGCTCCACGACCGACCCGGCCGCGCAACTGATGCAACTGCGCGAGGCCAAAGCGCTCGGCGTGCTCTATGACCATCAGCGAAGCATTGGGCACGTCGACTCCGACCTCGATCACGGTGGTCGCCACCAGCACCTGGACATTGCCGGCGACGAAACCAGCCATCACCTGCGCCTTGTCGGCAGGTTTGAGGCGCCCGTGCACCAGGCCGACGACCAGTTCGGGCAGGGCCGTAGCCAGGCGTGCATGGGTCTCGACCGCGGTCTGCAACTGCAGCGCCTCCGATTCCTCGATCAGCGGGCATACCCAGTACACCTGGCGCCCTGCACTGCAGGCATCACGGATGCGCGCGATGATTTCGTCGCGCCGCGCGTCCGCGACCAGACGCGTCGCCACCGGGGTGCGTCCTGGCGGCATCTCGTCGATGACCGATACGTCCAGGTCGGCATAGAAGGTCATGGCCAGCGTGCGCGGAATCGGCGTCGCGCTCATCATGAGCTGGTGCGGCACCAGGGCCCCCGCCGCGGCCCCCTTCATGGCAAGCGACAGACGCTCATCGACACCAAAGCGATGCTGTTCGTCGACGATCGCGAGCCCCAACGACTTGAACTCGACGCCTGCCTGGAACAGGGCGTGCGTGCCGACCGCCAGCTGCGCCTCCCCGGTCGCCAGTTCGGTCGAGGCTGCGTTGCGCGCACGGCGGTCGCGACCGCCGGCAAGCCACGCGATACGCACACCGAGGGGCGCGAGCCAATGATCGAGCTTGCGATAGTGCTGCTCGGCCAGGATTTCGGTCGGCGCCATGAAGGCGGCTTGCGTGCCTGCGTCGATGGCGCGACACGCGGCCAATGCGGCGACGATGGTTTTGCCGCTCCCGACATCTCCCTGAAGCAGCCGGCGCATCGGATGTGGGGCGGCCAGGTCGGCCAGGACCTCGTGTGTGACGCGCTGCTGCGCAGCGGTAAGCCGGAACGGCAGCGATGCCATGAGCCGATCGCCTACAGCACCCGACCCCAAGACGCACAATGGCGTTGAGGAAACCGCCCGGCGGGCGCGGTAGGCGCGCTTGAGCGAGAGTTGCTGCGCGAGCAGTTCGTCGAACTTCATGCGCCGCCATGGCAGGGCCTGCCGCGACAGGTCCGCGCCTGGCGCCGGGAAGTGCAGGGCCATGAGGGCCGCCGCAAAATCGGGCATCTCGATGCCGCTCACCGATGGCGCGGTATCGGAGAGCGCCCCCGCCGCGCGTGCCCGCTCAACGGCAGCGACGATGACCCTGCGCAAGGTTGCCTGCCCCACCCCGGCGGTGGCCGGATACACCGGCGTCAGCGCAGTGGGCAAGGGTGCGCCCTCGGCCACCTCGCGCCAGCGCGGGTGGATCATCTCGGCACCGAAAAAACCGTTGCGCGGCTCGCCGCACACACGCAGCCTCCGCCCCTCAGCCAATGCCTTGACCTGGCTCGCGTAAAAATTGAGAAAGCGCATCACCAGCACGCCGCTGGCATCGGCTATGCGCACCAGCAGGGTTCGCCGCGGACGATAGGCGACCTCCGCACTCATGACCACGCCTTCGACCTGCGCGAAGGCCCCCTCGACGAGCGCGGCCACGGGAGTGACGCGGGTCTCGTCCTCGTAGCGCAGCGGCAGGTGCAGCACCAGATCGAAGTCGCGCCGCAGGCCAAGTTTGGCAAGCTTGGCAGCGACTCCCGGTGCGATACCGGTCAGCGCCGGCACCTGCGCGCCGGTCGGCGCGTGATCTTTCGCGCCAGGCGGAACTACGCGCTTGGTGGCCGGCCTGCTGCGTGCCGGACCGCGAGTCGTCCTGGATCCTCCCGGCCTCAAGGAAGGACCAGCACCGCATCCGCCTCGACCAAGGCGCCGCGCGGCAGGCTGGCCACACCGACAGCGGCACGCGCGGGATAGGGCTCGGCAAAATAAGCCTTCATGGCCTCGTTGACCTTGGCGAAATTTGCCAGATCGGTCAGGTAGACCGTCACCTTCACCGCATGGGCGAGCGAACCACCGCAAGCCTCGGCCACGCCCTGCAGATTCTTGAACATGCGGTCAATCTCGGCATCGATACCGCCGGCGACCAGCTGCCCGGTAGCAGGGTCCAGGGCGATCTGGCCGGACAGGTAGCAGGTGCTGCCGGCCTTGATGGCCTGCGAATAGGGGCCGATCGCGGCCGGCGCGTGCGAAGTGGAAACGGCAGTCTTGGACATGGGTGAAGCCTTGGCGCGTGGTAAACGCCGAAGTGTAATGAATCGCGCCATCCACCAAGAAAAACGCCCCGCGGTGCGGGGCGTTTGGTCAGGCTGGGTGGGCCGGATCAGGCGACGCGACGCTCCGTCTTCTTGTCGTCGAAAAATTGCTCGTCTTCGGTGGAGCCGTGCAGCGCGGTCGTCGACGCGTTGGCACCCTGCACCGCCTGGGTGATGGCGTCGAAGTACCCGGTACCCACTTCGCGCTGATGCTTGACCGCGGTAAAGCCCTTCTCCGCAGCGGCGAACTCCTTTTGCTGCAGTTCGACGAACGCGCTCATGTTGTTGCGCGCGTAGCCGTAGGCCAGCTCGAACATCGAGTAATTGAGTGCGTGGAAGCCCGCCAGTGTGATGAACTGGAACTTGTAACCCATCGCGCCCAGCTCGCGCTGGAACTTGGCGATGGTCGCGTCATCGAGGTTGCGCTTCCAGTTGAACGAGGGCGAGCAGTTGTAGGCCAGCATCTTGCCCGGGAAGCGCTTCTGGATGCCTTCGGCAAAGCGGCGCGCGAACTCCAGGTCAGGCGTGCCGGTCTCGCACCAGACCATGTCGGCGTACTCGGCGTAGGCAAGGCCGCGCGCCAAGGCCTGGTCAAAGCCCTTGCGGGTGCGATAAAACCCTTCCTGCGTACGCTCGCCGGTCAGGAACTCGCGGTCACGTTCGTCGCAATCCGAGGTCACGAGGTCGGCCGCCTCGGCGTCAGTGCGCGCCAGCAGCACCGTCGGCACACCCATCAGGTCGGCAGCCATGCGCGCTGCCTTGAGTTTGTCCACCGCCTCCTGGGTAGGCACCAACACCTTGCCGCCCATGTGACCGCATTTCTTGACCGATGCAAGCTGGTCCTCGAAATGCACGCCAGCCGCACCAGCCTCGATCATGGCCTTCATGAGCTCGTGCGCGTTCAGGACGCCTCCGAATCCGGCTTCGGCATCGGCCACGATCGGCGCCATGAAATCCACCTTCTCGCCTTCGCGATCGAAGTTCTCCATGTGCTGGATCTGGTCGGCGCGCAAGAGCGCGTTGTTGATGCGCTTGACAACGGTCGGCACCGAGGTGGTCGCGTAGAGCGACTGGTCCGGGTACATCGACAGCGAATCATTGGCATCGGCCGCGACCTGCCAGCCTGACAAATAGACCGCCGGCACGCCGGCCTTGACCTGCTGCATGGCCTGGTTGCCAGTCAGGGCGCCGAGTGAATTGACGAACGGCCGCTCGTTGCACATCTTCCACAGCTTCTCGGCACCGCGTTTGGCCAGCGTGTATTCGACCGGGACCGAACCACGCAGGCGATAGACGTCGGCTGCCGAATAGTCGCGGCTGACGCCCTTCCAGCGCGGGTTTTCTTTCCAGTCCTTTTCGATTTTCTGAATTTCCAGGTCACGACTTGCCATGATGCTGTTTTCCTTCATGCGGGTTGTTGAGGGATGCGTTTTTGTCTCGCTCGCACCCGAAACTTGGGATTTGTGTCCGGGTTTGCTATGAAAGCGTCCGCACAGTTTCGCGAACCGTCATGCTGCCGTGCAACAGGTTTAGCGGCGTGTAGCACTTACTTAACAACACTTTGTTTTTAAGTGATTTTTTCAATAGTACGAGGTCAAAATCAGGAATAAATAAACACTTAAATCCCGCAGCGCGGAAACTCAGTGGGTACTTACATGAAAACCCCTGAAAAACTCTGGGGCGTCAAGGAGATAGGGAGGGCGGCGGCGGTATCCGACGCACAAGCCGAGGGCTCAAGGAGCAGGCTGCCGGGGCGCGGCGACACGGCGGCCTGGTGATCGCCTGTCACAAGCGCACACTGCGCGAATGCTAATATTCAGTTGCAAAAACTTGTATCAGCGGTCCCCACGCGCACTTTGTCGCGTCCCATAGCAACCGAAACCTGGCATGTCAGAACAAAAACAGACGACGCTCCGCCCTGTCCCGCGATTCATTTTTGCCAGTCGCTGGCTGCAGTTTCCGCTCTACATCGGGCTGATCCTCGCCCAGGTGGTTTACGTCTTTCACTTCTGGGTCGAACTGACCCATCTGATCGAGGCGGCTTTCGGCTACGGGCCCTTGATCGCCCAGGCCCACGACGGCAAACTCACCGAGACGGCCATCATGCTGGTGGTCCTGGGCCTGATCGACGTGGTCATGATCTCCAACCTCCTGATCATGGTCATCGTCGGTGGTTACGAGACCTTTGTCTCGCGCATGAACCTGGAATCGCACCCGGACCAGCCCGAATGGCTGTCGCATGTCAATGCCAGTGTCCTCAAGGTCAAGCTGGCCACGGCGATCATCGGCATCTCGTCGATCCACCTGCTCAAGACCTTCATCAACGCCGAGCACTACGAGGTCAAGACCCTGGTCGCGCAGACGGCGATCCATGTCACTTTCCTGCTATCGGCCATCGCCATCGCCTACACCGACCACCTGATGGAAAAGACCATCACCCTGGCGCGCAACCACACCGGCGGACACTAGCAAGCCCCAGCTACGGCTACGGGTGCAGCTGCCGCAGCAGCCAGACCAGACCGGCTAGAACGGCATCTTGAAGCCGGCCGGCATGCCCATGCCGGCTCCCATCGCGGACTTCTTCTCCTCGGCAACTTTCTCGACCTTGCGCGCGGCGTCGTTGAACGCCGCCGCGATCAGGTCCTCGAGCATTTCGCGGTCGTCGCCCATGAGCGATGGGTCGATGGCGACCCGTTTCACCGAATTGTTGCCCGTCATGATGACCTTGACCATGCCGGCGCCGGACTGGCCTTCGATCTCCATGGCCGCCAGTTCTTCCTGGACACGGGCCATCTGCTGCTGCATCTTTTCCTGCATCGCCTGGGCTTGCTTCATGAGCCCCGCGAGTTGTCCCTTGTTGAACATGCTTTACTCCCTGGATCTAGCGTTGCATCAGCCCTGCGAGGGCCGGATATCGGAGACGCGAGCGCCGGTCTTCTCGACAAGCTCGCGCACAAAAGGATCGTTCTTGATCGACTCTTCGGCTTGACGCTGGCGCGCGTCGGCTTCGCGGTCAGTGACAGCCGCGATCGATGCGCCCTGCATCTCACCCACGGACACCGCGAGCCGCACAGGCCGGCCGAAATACTGCTCCAGCGAAGCGCGCAACTTATCCTGCATGGAACGATCCTCGGCCTGGGTGCGGCCGGGAACGCGCAACGAGAAGAGGCCGGGCTCATGTGCCGCAAGCTCGGTCTGATTGGCCCAGTTGCGCACAAATCCGGTCAGCGGCAGGCGCGCGACCAGCGCGGTCCAGTCACCGTCAAAAGGCGCGGACGCGCCGGACGCGGCGATCGAGGTCGGGGCGTTCCCGGGCCGCGGTGCCGTCACGGGCGCAGCTGGACGCGCGACGCCGGCGCCCGAAGGGGCAATGTTCGTCGAGACGCCGCTTATCGGCGCAGCCGATGCCGCAGCCACGGCTGCACTCGCACTGCGCGTCACACCGGTCTTCCAGCTGCTTGCCGCCGGCCGCGGTGCCGCGGCACTCGTGCCGGCTTCTTCTGGCCTGAAATTGAGCATGCGCAGCAAGGTCATCGTGAAGCCGGTTTCCTCGTCTGGCGCGTAGGCCAGGTCGTTGCGGCCGTGGATCACGATCTGGTAGTAGAGCTGGACCTCCTCGGGACCGAGCGCCTTGCCCAGGCGCAGCACGTCGTCGCGATCCGGCGCGTCTTCCCCGATCGCCTCCGGGTGCGCTTGCGCGACGGCGATGCGCGACAACAGCGTCGCCAGATCGGCCAGCGCGGCGCTGAACGACGCCGACAACTCCCTCATTTTTTCCGCCACTTCGAAGAGCGCACCGGCCTTCTCGGCTACCAGCGCGTCCAGGACGCGTACGAGGTAGGCGTCGTCGATGCTACCCAGCATGCCGCGTACCGCCGCCTCGCCGACCGCGCCGCCGCCGTAGGCGATCGCCTGGTCGGTAAGCGACAGCGCGTCGCGCATGCTGCCTGCGGCCGAGCGCGCGATCAGGCGCAGCGCGGCCTTTTCTGTCGCGACACCCTCGGCGGCAAGGACGGTTTCCAGGTGGGTGACGATGTGCGGCTGCGGCATCTGCTTCAAGTTGAACTGCAGGCAGCGCGACAACACTGTCACGGGGATCTTTTGCGGATCGGTCGTCGCCAGCACGAACTTGACGTGCTCGGGAGGTTCCTCCAGCGTCTTCAACATCGCGTTGAACGCGGTGTTGGTGAGCATGTGGACCTCGTCGATCATCAGGACCTTGTAGCGCGACGCGTCCTGCTTGTAGGCGGCCGACTCGAGCACCTGGGTGATCTCGTCGACGCCGCGATTCGACGCTGCGTCCATCTCGACGTAGTCGGTAAAGCGCCCGGCGTCGATGGCCACGCAGGTCGGGCAGACGCCGCAGGGCGTGGCCGACACGCCAGTCTCGCAGTTGAGCGCCTTGGCCAGGATGCGCGAAATGGTCGTCTTGCCCACGCCGCGGGTGCCGGTGAAGAGCCAGGCGTGGTGCAGACGCTGCGTGGCCAGCGCGTGCGACAGCGCACGGACGACATGCTCCTGGCCGACGATGCCCGCGAAATTCCTGGGACGATACTTGCGGGCGAGGACTAAGTAGGACACGGATTCGATTGTATCGGACGGCCTGGCGGCTGATGCGATGCCCGCCCGGCGATCGCGCTACCCCGCCGTTGGCGCCGAGCCGCAAACGAGTTGGCGAGCCTGACCCCGGCACTTGGGGTGATTGGTTATGGCTGCTTCGTTCCCGACCTGACCAGGTTCCCAAGCCTCAATGCGGGGAGGCCCGCCAGTGCGGATTCTAGCAGCGGCCCCGGGGAACTTCGCTCACGGCGCCAGACGCGCGCGCTGCCAATTCCCGCTGCTGCACGTATATGCGATGCGGTCGTGCAGGCGGCTGCGACGCCCCTGCCAGAACTCGAAACTGTCGGGCAGCAGACGGTAACCGCCCCAATGCGGCGGGCGCACAGGCGCCTGGCCATGCTCGGCCTGGGCGGCCGCGAAGCGTTCCTCGAGCCAGGCACGCGACTCGATGGGGTCGCTCTGCGGGGAAGCGATCGCACCGATGCGGCTCAAGAGCGGGCGCGAATTGAAGTAGGCGTCTGCGGCAGCGGGATCGCCCTTCTCCACCCGACCTTCGATGCGCACTTCCCGTTCGAGTTCGACCCAATGGAAAAGCAGGGCCGCATGCGGATTGGACGCCAGCTCGCGCCCCTTGCGCGAGTCGTAGTTGGTGTAGAAGACCAGGGCGCCGCCGCTGATCTCCTTCAAGAGCAGGATGCGCGAGGATGGCCGACCCGCGTCACTCACAGTGGCCACCGACATTGCCGTCGGCTCCGGGCAACCGGCCGCGATAGCCTCTTCCAGCCACCGGGAGAACTGCACGACCGGGTCGGCAGAGACCGCGCCTTCGTCGAGCGAAGCCAGCGCGTAGTCCTTGCGCAGCGCGGCGATGGCGGGCGGAACGGGTGGCGCGGTCATGAGCGGATAGTCGCGTCTGGCGGGCGTTGCATCGATGCCACGCATTCTAGCGCCGCGCCAAAAGGCCGCAGGCGTGGCGCTCCCGGAGGCGGGATAACTAGATTTTGTGGCAGAACGCGGCACGGGTAACAGCCCATAGTGGCAGTGCGCTTGCAGGCGGCGTGCTCGAAAGAGGCGTTTTCAGAGGGAAAACGGGCATGGAAAATTTCACTCTCCCTCTGAAAAACCGTTGACAACGTCAAGCGGAGTGTGCATTCTTCGCGCTGTCACTCTGGAAGGCAGTTATTTTCGAGTGACTGGAGACGCAAAAGCGGGGCGAAATGCGAAAAGCAAGGTGCGATGAGCATGAGGCGATTTGCGACCCGGCGCCGGTTTTGCGCCTCTTGGAACCAAGCCTTGTAGTTCAACCTTTTATTCCGTTTCGGAGGAAGTAGACATGGCCACCGCCAAGAAAGCTGCAAAGAAGCCCGCCAAGAAAGTTGCTGCAAAGAAGCCCGCCAAGAAAGTAGCCGCGAAGAAGGCTGCGAAGAAGCCTGCGAAGAAAGCAGCGAAAAAAGCTGCGCCAAAGAAGAAAGCGGCACGAAAGCCAAACGCTGCCTTCATGAAGCCCGTCACCCCCTCTGCCGCGCTGGCTGCCGTCATCGGCGACAAGCCTGCTCCGCGCACCGAGGTGACCAGCAAGATCTGGGCTTACATCAAGAAGAGCGGCCTTCAGGACAAGATCAACAGGCGCATGATCAACGCCGACGACAAGCTCAAGGCCGTCTTCGGCGGCAAGAAGCAGGTCTCGATGTTTGAGATGACCAAGCTGGTCAGCGCACACCTGAAGTAAGCAAGCTTTCCGGCCTGGCCGGAGAGAATGAGGGCCCGCTGCAAGGCGGGCCTTTTTCATTGCGCCGATGGATCGGCGGCGATGTACTGCGCCTGCCTGAAGCGACGCGCGCCGCCCGCGCGCAAGAACGGCCCGTGATCCGTCAAGACAACGGTCCGAGAGAGCAGCCTGTGCTTGCCCGTGCTCCATGGTCTTGCTAGGATGGCCACTCGCCTCTTACGCCATCGCCTTGCCGCAACCGCCGCTTTCTTATTCGTTCTCGCCCGGCACTCCCCCGGAACCCGAGAACCATCTGCTCGATACGCTCGCGCGAGTTCCTGTACCTGAGGGATTCGAACTCTCACTGCGCCTGGCCGGTCCGGTGTCGCGCGCACTGGCCTTCGCCATCGACTTCGTGCTGCGTCTGGTCCTTTTCGGCCTCTTCATGTGGCTCATGAGCGCATTCGACAATGCAGGCACGGGCTTGGCGCTCCTCGCAGCCTTCCTCATCGAGTGGTTCTATCCGGTGGTGCTGGAAGTCTGGTGGAACGGCACGACTCCGGGCAAGCGCGCCTTTGGACTGGTGGTACTGAACGACGACGGCACACCGGTAGGGTTCGGTGCCTCTCTGACGCGCAATCTCCTGCGGGCGATCGATTTCCTGCCTTTCCTGTACGCCTTCGGCCTGGCCGCCATGCTCGTCAACCGCGATTTCAAACGCCTGGGCGACCTGGCTGCCGGAACCGTCGTGGCCTACCGGGATGCGCCGCGCCGCGCCATGGCCGAGGCAGGTGTCATCCCACAAGCATCGCCCGTCCCGCTGTCACTCGACGAGCGGCGCGCGGTACTCGACTTCGCCGAGCGGCACGCCAGCCTGACCCCGGAACGCGCCGACGAACTGGCTGCGCATGCGATACCGCTGGTCGACGGCGCTGCAGCGCCCGCACAACGCCTGCTCGCCATCGCGGCGCACGAGCGCGGCAACCAGGCATGAACAGGGCATGAACCGGCGATGAGCTGCGCATGAACCAGGCCGGCTACGAGGCGGCAAGTCAGGCGCGCTGGGACGCCTTCGACGCGGACCTGCTCGCGCTGGGCAAGCGCGGTGCCATCGACGCGGCGCGCATCGCGCACGAACTGCCGCAACGCTATCGGGAAATCGCCCGCGACCTGGCGGTGGCGCGCGAGCGGGCCTACGCGCCGCAACTGGTCGCCGCCCTCGAGCGACGCGCCCTGGCCGGGCACCAGGCGCTCTATGGTGCGCGCAGCAATGCCCTGGGAGCCATCGCGGACTTCGTCGCGCGCGATTTTCCCGCGCTGGTGCGCCGCGAGTCGGTGCCGGTCTGGATCGCCATGGGCCTGCTCTTCATCCCTCTCCTGGGCCTGCTCGCGGTACTGCAGTACTTCCCGGATTTCGCGTATCACATCGTCGGCGCCGAGCAGCTGCGCTCCTACGAGCGCATGTACGCGCCTGGCAACCGCGCCCTCGGGCCGCGCCACGAGGCGTCCAGCCAGGTGATGATGTTCGGCTACTACATATGGAACAACGTCAAGATCGACTTCCAATGCTTCGCAGGCGGGCTGCTGTTCGGCGTCGGCGCGGTGTTCTTCCTTGTCTTCAACGGCATCATGATCGGCACCGTGGCCGGGCATCTCACGCAACTGGGCCTGATCGCCACCTTCTGGGGTTTTGTTGCCGGACACAGCTCGTGGGAGCTGCTGGGCGCAGCGCTGTCGGGAGCCGCGGGGCTGAAACTCGGCTGGGCATTGATCTCGCCGGGAAGGCTGTCGCGTGCCGCCGCCCTCAAGGCTGCCAACGGCCAGGCGATCAAGCTTCTTGTCGGCGCGGCCGGAATGACGATCGTCGCCGCCTTCATCGAGGCCTTCTGGTCCAGCCTGGCTTCAGTCGGCGCCGAGATAAAGGTCGCGGTCGGCGCTGCGTTCTGGACCATCCTGATCCTCTACTTCATTTTCGCCGGGCGCGCCGGCGCTCGGCCATGAAGCTTGAGGGCTTGAGGCTCGCGCTGCGGCCGCGCAACTCCTGGGAGGCCTTCGACCTGGGGGTGGCACTGTCGCGCCACGCCGGCACGCGGTTGTTCGCGGCATTTGCCCTGCCGTATGCCGGTTTTGCGCTGCTGGTGAACCTGGCCTTGTGGGGGCACCCGACCGTAGCGCTCGCGATCGTGTGGTGGGTCAAACCCGTTTTTGATCGCATCGCACTGGCTGTGCTGGCGCAGTCAGTGTTCGGCGCGACTCCGCCGCTCAAGGCCACGCTGGCCGGCTGGCGCGAAATGTTCCGCACCGGACTCCTGTGGTCATTGACCCTGGGGCGCATCGATTTTGCGCGCAGCTTCCACCTGCCTGTCACACAACTGGAAGGCCAGACTGGTCGGGCACGCCGCGAACGCACGCGCCTGATGGACAAGCGCGCGCGTGGTGCTGCGGTCTGGCTCACCATCGTCATCATCCACTTTGCCTATGTCGTGGTGCTGGGCCTGGAGGGCCTCGTGCACCTGCTGGCGCCGGAGGGGACCGAATTTGACAGCGGCATCTTCTCGATCATTGGGTTTGGCAGCGCACCGGAGTCGCTGGCTACGCAAGTCCTGTTCAATGCCGCCTTCCTCGCGGCCGAGTGCGTGCTCGAGCCGCTCTACGTTGCTGCCGGTTTCACCTATTACCTGAGTCGACGCGCGACCCTGGAAGGCTGGGACCTGGAGGTCGCCTTCAAGCGCCTGGCGGAACGCCACGCGACAAGCGCTGCGGGCGTTTCGGCGCGACGCGTCGCGGCCATCGTGGCGCTTTGTTGCCTGGGCGCCGTTCCGGTCACATGGCATGGCGCGGCTGAGGCCATGACTGCAAGCGCCCGGACTCCGGAGAAGCGTGCCATCGAGGAAATCCTCAAGCGGGAAGCGTTCGGTGAGTTCGAGGATCAAAGCCGCTGGAAGCGCAAGAACCCGGCGGCCAGCGAACCTGAACGTCGCTTCGACCCGGACCTTGCCTTCTGGGAGCGCATGGCCCGCCTTGCCGGCGATCTCTTGCGCGCCCTCGCCTGGATCGGCGGCCTGGCTCTCCTGGGATATCTGCTGGCCATGCTGGTGCGACGCCTGGGCTGGATACGCAGCAACAACAGGCGCAAAGGAGCGCCGCCCCCGGAATTTCTGTTCGGCATGGATCTGCGTGCCGAGTCATTGCCACGGGACCTGCCGCGAGCCGCACGCAGTCTCCTTGATGCCGGCGATGCACGCGGCGCACTGTCGCTTCTTTATAGCGGCGGGGGGGGCG
>JBJXGS010000122.1:0-8082 GCA_046160545.1 Burkholderiales bacterium | reverse complement strand
CAGCGCGGTGCAGCGGGGCGTGCGCACGACAAACGTCTGATAGGTAAGGACCAGCAGATCACTGGCGCGGTCATACGCAAAATCCGGCACCAGCGACATGACTTCGGCCAGTTGCGCCGGCGTTGCGTCCGGGAACATCGCGCCGGGCGAGCGCCACGGGCCATCCCGTTCAATGATGCTGGAGACGCTAACGTTTCCAATCTTTATGGGTTTCATGCGCTGCGTGCCTCCATGAAATGGGTTGGTTAGCCAAAGTGAGTTCGCAGGTGTCTCGTGCGGTCGCGCCGCGCGCTGCAATGCCCAACGACACCCGATGCAAAACGCATTGGCGTTACGGGTCGTATCAGTGTCGCTTATCCGTTACGCTGCCGTCGCTGGCGGCGTCAACGCTTCGACTTTAGCGCGCACTGCGTTGCACGCGCTGAGTAGGTCCGCAACGATGCGCTCGTTGACCTGAAGTTCGCCTTCGTACTCGCCGGCATTGCGGATGTCGTGGCACTTGGCAAGTACGCGCCACACCTCGGGCCCGAGGCCCAGCGTGTGCGGCAAGACTTGGAAGACGATGTAGCGATTGCCCGAGCGGTAGCCGTGCCAGCGCAGCGCAGCCAAGCACAAGGCATGCGCTGCGTTGTAGCCGAGGTCGAAACGGCTTTCGAGTGCAAGGCTTTTCGTGCCTGCATCCTTCAAACGCGTGCGCCCAGAACGCAGCAGGCCCGCGAACTCCGCTGCATCCGGTGGTTCGGCCCGGAGGAGCTTGCCTGGACCGGTCAGGCTCTCAAGCGGCGAGGACACTGTCGTCTCCGACTATCCAGATCTTCGGCTGCGCGAGCACGCGTGTCGTGAACGCCTCCTTGGCCTTGACGCGCTTGGCCAACTCCTTGCGCGTAAGAACCGTGGGGTTGACCGTACGGCCGAAGGTGGCGCTGGCGGCGTCGAGCGCAGCAAACAGGTCAGCGTAGGTGACCTCATCGCTGATCACCATCAAGTCGATGTCGCTGGCCGCAGTGTCGGTGTTCTTGGCGACCGAACCGTAAACGAAGGCCGCGGCCAGCCTCTTCGCGAGCGGACCGAGCACCTGGCGCAGCGGTTCGGCCAAGCCGAAAGTCTTCTGAACGATGCCCCTCAGGTCCTCGAAGATGGGCGCGTCGGCATTGGCCTGGTAGTGTTTCTGGTTGCCGACCGATCGCACGGTGACGAGCCCGCTGCCAGCGAGCGTCCTCAATTCGCGTTGCACTGCGCCCGAGCCCATGCCGGCCAAGCCGATCAGCTCGTTCGCATAGAAGCTGCGAGCTGGCTGACCGAACAGCAGCGCGAGCACGCGTTGCTGCGTCCCGGTGAACAAGGCATCGGCGAGGCTCGGAGCTGCCCGTGGTGATTTGGTTGTCGAACCCATTTTGGGCATTAATATACCCAAAATGGGTTCGATTTGCACGCTGTGCGTGCTCACGACTTGCGCCGAGCAGAATGCGGGGAAATTGAAGCAGTGGAAATTGAGGATGCCGTCGGCGGCCCCGCAGCCGCCGGCAGTCTGGCAGCCCAGCGCGTGGCAAGCGCCCAGCGCCGCCAGCGCACCGCTGGCCCGGGCCGCGAGGTCACCGGAAATGGTGACACCATCGCCGGCCATGCGAAAGCCCGGCAGCGAAGTTTGCCCATAGGTGTCGC
Organism: Burkholderiales bacterium; assembly: GCA_046160545.1. GTDB lineage: Bacteria > Pseudomonadota > Gammaproteobacteria > Burkholderiales > JAEUOS01 > JAEUOS01. The sequence continues at coordinate 6,420 of JBJXGS010000122.1, read as the reverse complement.
AAACGACTTGCCAGGCAAGCTGGTTGCCGCTGGCTCAGGCGTTAGCGGTGGAACTACAGTCGCTTACGGAACTTGGGTAAGGGTTGCGTGCGTAAGGCAGCCATCCGGCCCGCGCGGTGTAGGGCTCGCACAAATGAAAACGCCCAACCGGGAACGGTCAGGCGTCAAGAATTGGTGGCCTGGGGCGGAATCGAACCACCGACACAAGGATTTTCAGTCCTCTGCTCTACCGACTGAGCTACCAGGCCATTTCGCTGCACCTGGTTTGACCTGCGTAGGTGCGACGCGAAGCCAGAAATTATAGCGGATTGAGCGCTCGTGTCTTGAAGGCGGACGCTCGCCTGTCGGTGCGGCGAGGCTACCGGCCGCCTACGCTATCGGGCCGGCGGTGGTCACCGGCTGCCAGTCTCAACGGGCGCGGGCGCGGCGGGAAAAAGCACTGAGAAGACACTGCCCCCCGACGGATTGTCGCGAATGCTCACGCGCGCGCCATGGCGGGTGGCGATTTCGCGCACGATCGCCAGGCCCAACCCGGAGCCGTCGAGATTGCGTGCCTCGGGATCGCTGCTGAGCACGCGGTAGAAGCGTTCGAAGACCAGCTCACGCTCATGCGGCGGGATGCCGGGGCCGGTGTCCTCGACTTCCAGCAGCACCCCGTCCGGCGGCGCCGGGCGCGCGTGCACGTTGATGATGCCTCCGGTCGGCGTGTAGCGCACGGCGTTGTCGATCAGGTTGCCGACCAGTTCTCCCAGCAGCAAGAGGTCGCCGGTGACGTAAAGCTGACTGGCGCGTGCCTCGTCGCACCCTAGGTCTACGCGCTTGGCGAGTGCCGCGTGGGTGAAGTCGGCGACGCGTTCGCGCACCAGCAGGTCCAGCGCGACCGGCTGCGCGGCGGGCATGGGGTCGCCGTCGCGGTCGCGCTCCGCGCGAGTCAGCGCCAGCAGCTGGTTGACCATGCGCGCGGCGCGCTCGGTCGAGCGCGTGATCTGGGTCAGGCTGCGGGCCAGTTCGCTGCGGTCGGCGCCGGCATGGATCAGGCGCTCGGCAAGCTCGGCCTGGGTCTTGAGTCCTGCCAGCGGCGTGCGCAGCTGATGCGCCGCGTTGGCGATGAATCTTTGCTGCCCGGTGAGGCTGGCGTCGAGGCGTTGCATCAGGTCGTTGATCGAGGCGATCAGCGGCGCGACTTCCTCGGGCACATCGCCTGGATCGATCGGCGACAGGTCGCCAGGTTGGCGCCGGCGAATGCGCGACGACAGGCGCGAGAGGGGAATCATGCCGCGCACAAGGCCGAACCACACCAGCGTGACCGCCAGCGGCAGCACCAGGAATTGCGGCAGGATCACGCCCTTGACGATCTCGTTGGCCAGCTGGGCGCGCTTGTTGAGCGTTTCGGCCACCTGCACCAGCGGATACGACAGCTGCGCCTTGGTCGAGTCGCGCTGCAAGCCCGGCGGTACCGCGACCATCCACGCGACCCGCACATCGACTCCGTTGAATTTGGCGTAGCGAAAGCGCACTTCGTTGGGCGGCACGATCTCGTCTTCGTCGGGCAGCGGCAGGTCGCGGTCGCCGGCGATGAATTCTCCGCGCGTCCCCAGTACCTGGAAGTACACCGCGTCGAGCTCATCGGCGCGCAGGATCTCGCGTGCCGAGACCGGCAGGTCCGCAGTCAGGTTGCCGCCGCGCACCTTGAGCTGCTCTGCCAACACCTGCACGGATTCGCCTAGCGCGCGATCGTAGGGCGGGTCCGAAAGAGCGGTGGCCGAGATGTAGGTCAGCACCACGCTCACCGGCAGGAGCAGCATCAGCGGCACCAGCAGCCAGTCGAGAATCTCGCCGAACAGCGTACGCCGGCCGGGGGTGGTCTCGCGCAGGAAGCGTGGCAGCCAGCCCGGTGCCGCGATGCGCTCGGCGAGATCCGGCGCGGCTGTGGGAGTGCTCAGGTGCCGCGGTTCATCAGGGGCCATGCCGGCTGCCGAACCTCACTGCGCGCCGCTGCGTGGCGCGGCTTTCTCGAGGCAATAGCCCAGACCGCGCACGGTTGCGATCGACACCTGCGGCTCGAGCTTTTTGCGCAGCCGGTGGACATACACCTCGATGGCGTTGTTGCTGACCTCTTCGCCCCACTCGCACAGGTGCTGCACCAGCTGATCCTTGCTGACCAGGCGTCCGCAGCGCTGCAGCAGGATCTCCAGCAGACCCAATTCACGTGCCGACAGCTCCAGCGGTACGTCGGCCAGGTAGGCGGTGCGACCGGTCGAATCGTAGGACAAGGGCCCGTTCTGGATCAGCGTCGGCGCTCCGGCGAAGCCGCGGCGGATCAGGGCACGCACACGCGCTTCGAGCTCGGCCAACTCGAAGGGCTTGGTCAGGTAATCGTCAGCCCCCAGGTCCAGCCCGCGCACGCGATCCTCGATGCCGTCCATGGCGGTGAGGATCAGCACCGGCGACTTGGCGTTGACCCCCGTAGTTCTGGCGCGCAGTCGTTTGAGAACCTCGTGCCCGCTCATCTTGGGCAGTCCCAGGTCGAGGATGAGCAGGTCATATTGCTGGGCGCTGGCGGCACTGTCGGCCTCGCTGCCTGACTGCACGTGATCGACTGCGTAGCCGGAGCGGCGCAGCGCGCGCGTCAGTCCGTCGGCGATGACCGGATCGTCCTCGGCAAGCAGGATGCGCATCGATGTCTCCCCTCCCGTCGCGGGTGAAAGGTGCAAGCGTCTGGCGCGCTCTGGCACGGCAGTGTAGCACCGCGATTTCCGGCACTTCCAAATTTTGCGAGCGGGGCCGGTGAGGGGCGCGGCGGGGCGCGGGCCAGCGGAAAATGCTCTTACTTCAGGATGCGAAACAGGTTGTTGAAGTCGTCGGTCCACGGGGTGAGACCCGCAATGGTCCCGATCTCGGAGCGACGTTTTACCACCCCTTCACTGGCGATGAAAGCCTTGTTGCGCGTCACGATCACCCAGTCGGTGCGCGACAGGTTGGGATCGTCGGGATCGTCGGTGATGAGGATGGCGTCCATGCCGACCTCGTCGGCCAGCAGCTTGACCACCGGTGCCAGACTCAGGTAGCGATTGGTGACATGGAAGGCCACCGCGCCGTCGGGCTTGATGTGCCGCAGGTAGACCTGCATGGCCTCGCGGGTGATCAGATGCACCGGGATGGCGTCGCTCGAGAAAGCGTCGATCGCGAGCACGTCGAAATTCTGCGGGCTCTCGCGCTCCAGCACCAGGCGCGCATCGCCGAGCGGCGTGTCGATCTTGGCGCGGCTCTCGGACAGGTAGAAGAAGTAGCGACGCGCGATGTCGATGACCTGCGGGTTGATCTCGTAGAGCCGAAAAGTGTCGCCCGCGGCGCCATAGCCGGCGAGTGTGCCTACGCCCAGGCCGATCACGCCGACCCGCTGATTGACCGGGTTGATGCCCTGGATCGCCATGCCTATACCTGCCGAATCGCCGTAGTAGCTGGTGACGATGTTGCGGTACTTCGGATTGACGTATTGCTCGCCGTGCATGATCACGCCGTGGATCAGGCGGCGCTGCACATCGGGGTCGTCGTCGGGGCGCGATTGCTTGACCCGCAAGGTGCCGTAGAAATTGCGGTCGGCGTGGATAGTGTCGCGACGCATGGTCTCGCCATACTGCCAGGCGTACCAGCCACACACACCGACGGCGGCCAGCGCAGCCAGCGGCGCCAGCGCGGTGAGCGGCCGCTTCAGGAGGCCGCGCGTGAGGATGAACGCGATCACGCCGCACAGGACGAGGCCCAAGGGCAGTTCCCAGTAGATCTTGAAAATGCGTGGCGCGACGAGGCCCACAAACATGCCGCCCACCGCACCGCCGATCGAGAGCATCAGGTAGAAGCGGGTCAGGTGGCGCGGTGCCGGCTTGGCGGCCGCCAGTTCGCCGTGGCAGAACATGCACACAAAGAATAGTCCCGCGCTATAGAGCGGGACGGCGTGCTCGATGTGCAGCACGCCCTGCTCGGCCGTCAGTCCCCATGCCATCAGGCCGACCATGATGAGGGTCGGCCCCAGCCAGACGTGGCGCACGTACCAGCCACGCCCGCCGCGTCCTTCAAAGCACAGCACGAAGGTCAGCAGGTAGAGGGTCAGCGGCAGCACCCACAGAAAGGGAATGGAGGCGACGTTTTGCGTGATGTGGGTCGAAGCCGCCAGGAGCAGCAGCGAAGCCAGGCCCGACAAGGACAGCCACAGGATGTAATCAGCGAGCCGGGGCGGGGTGTCGGGTGTCGCGGCGGGTTCTTCGGTCGCAGCAGCGGCCGGTTGGTCGCTGACGGACGCTTTCTCGCCGGTGCGCCAGGCGCGCCAGGCGCTGCCTGCGCACAAAAGCACGAACACCGCATACATGGTGCTCCACGCCGTGGCCTGCACGCGTGTCGACACCCAGGGTTCGATGACGAACGGGTAGGCCAGGAGGCCCACCAGGGATCCGAAATTCGACAGGGCAAAGAAACGGTAGACGCGCTGCGCAGTGCGCGCATCGGCATGTTCGCGTGCAAACCACGACTGCACCAGTGGCCCCGTGGTCGAGAGCATCAGGTAGGGCAACCCGATGGTGGCGCCGAGCAGCCCGAGGATGCGCCACACCGGGTCCTCGTCGCCGGCCGGTTTCCAGCCATCGCCGGCCAGGATTGGCAACACCGCCAGGCTGGCCAGGAGGAGGACCACATGCAGCAGCGACTGCACGCGCGGTTTCAGGTAGCGCGAGGCGTCCGAATAGGCATAGCCGGCCAAAAGCGCCAGCTGGAAGAACACCAGACAGGTGCTCCAGACCGCGGCAGAACCGCCGAACCAGGGCAGGATCTGCTTGGCGATGATCGGCTGAACCAGGAACAGCAGAAAACTCGATACAAGTATCGTCGCGGCGTAGAGGATCATCGGGGCAGATTCATGCGAAAGACGCCCCGCGCCTGGGCGCTACGCGTCAACAAGGGCGCGAGTTTAGACCAGGCCGGTGGGATTGCCGGCGCCGTGTCTTCAGGCGAGCGCGCGCGCCAGCATGGCCGGATCGACGTTGCCGCCGGAGAGAAGCACGCCGACGCGCTTGCCGGCGATCTGTGGCGGACGCGCGAACACCGCTGCGGCCGCAAGGCAGCCTGTGGGTTCGACCACGATCTTCATGCGGGTTGCGAAAAAACGCATCGCGTCGACGAGTTCGGCATCGCTCACGGTATGGATATCGGCCACCAGGGCGCGGATGATGGGAAAGGTGAGCTTGCCCGGCGCCTGGGTCTGCGCACCGTCGGCGATGGTCTGCGGCACCGGGATCTTGACGATTTCGCCGCGAAGATACGACTGCTGCACATCATTGCCGGCTTCGGGCTCCACACCGATGACCTGGCACTGCGGCGCAAGCGCATGCGCGGCGAGCGCGCAGCCGGAGATGAGGCCGCCGCCACCCACGCACACGAAAAGATAATCGAGCGCCCCGGCATCCTCGAAGAGTTCCTTGGCAGCGGTCCCCTGTCCGGCGATCACTGCGGCATTGTCGAAGGGCGGGATCAGCGCCAAGCCGCGTTCCTCTGCCAGGCGCCGCGCCAGTGCTTCGCGGTCCTCGGTCATGCGGTCGTAGGTGACGACCTCCGCACCGTAGCCGCGCGTCGCAGCCAGCTTGATCGCGGGCGCATCGGTCGGCATGACGATGGTGGTCGCGACCCCCTGCAGGCGCCCTGCCAGCGCGATCGCCTGGGCGTGGTTGCCGGAGGAGAACGCCAGTACGCCGCGCCGCCTGGATTCGCCATCGAGACAGGCGATGGCGTTGTATGCGCCGCGAAACTTGAACGCCCCCATGCGCTGCAGGTTCTCGGCCTTGAAAAAGAGGCTCGCCCCGGCCAGCGCATCAGCCGTGGCCGAAGTCAATACAGGCGTGCGATGCGCGACGCCGCGCAAGCGCCCGGCCGCCGCAGCGACGTCTTCGTAGGAAACAGGCAGGGTCATGGACAAGGGGACGCACTGGGCGGGCTAATCACGAGAGGCGGATTCTGCCCCGGATTGCGTCCACGCATGAAAAAAGCCCGCGGTTTCCCGCGGGCTTTTTTTCGTAGCAGTTCCGGCTGGAAAAGGGACCGGCTTTGCCGGCCCTTTTCCGCATGCCAGGACCGCCCAAAAGTAGGTTTGTACTTTTGGGCGAATTCCTTACATATCCATCCCGCCCATGCCGCCCATGCCACCCATGCCACCACCGGGCATGCCGCCACCACCAGCCGGCTTGTCTTCCGGCTGCTCGCCGACCATCGCGTCGGTAGTCAGCATCAGACCAGCGACCGAAGCCGCATTCTGCAGCGCGGTGCGGGTGACCTTGGTCGGGTCGAGCACGCCCATGGCCACGAGGTCGCCGTAGGTGTCGTCCTTGGCGTTGAAGCCGAAGTTGCCCTTGCCTTCGAGCACCTTGTTGACGACCA
>JBJXGS010000121.1:0-25611 GCA_046160545.1 Burkholderiales bacterium | reverse complement strand
TGGATCAGCGCCATCAACTCCTACTTCTATGATGCGGCGGTGCGCCGCGTGATCCTGCAGTACCTGTTTCCGAAAGGGGCCGACGGCAAGCCGGATCGTGGCACCATCGATCCCGCACTCGCGCAGGTGGGTGCTCTGCTCGCCTGGTTCGAGCGTGCCTATGGAGAGAGGAATTTCCTGGTCGGCAATGCGGTATCGATCGCCGATCTGCTGCTCGCCCCGATCATCGACTACCTGGGCCAGGTACCGGAAGGCCCGAGTCTTCTCGCGGCCCACACCGGGGTCGTGCGCGCCCATCAGGCAATTGCCGTGCGACCGAGTTTCAGCGCTACGCGTCCCACCAGCTGATTTGCAACGGCTCGGCTGTACGCGTTTGCAAGCGGCCCTCGCCAAGCAGACTGGTATCGAGGCCGATTGACCGTACTGAAGGCAAAAAAAAAGCGGCCCTCGCGGGCCGCCGGGAAAAGATCGCGGACTGCTTAAGCGGAGAGCGCGCGGCGACGGCGGGCTGCACCGGCAACCAGCAGAGCCGCTGCCAGGCCGACCAGTGCACCGGTCGCCGGTTCCGGAATGGCACGCGCAATCGGCGGGAACGGGTCGCCTGATTGAGCGCCGGCGCCGCAGAACGAGTTGAACTCGATGAAATCGCCCGGGCCTTCGACAAGCACAGCGGCCAGACCGATATCTTCACCGCCGTTGTCACCGCCGCCACCTTCCCCTTCGCCTTCACCACCGCCGCCCGGAGAATAAATCGTCGCACGGCACGATGCCAGGCTGGAAACCCGGCCGCGCGCTACCGAGATCATCTCGTAGTCAATACTGTGCGTGCCGGCGCCCAGGCCAGTGAGGAAAAAATCCTGTCCGGGAAGTGCGTAGCTCGCAAAACCGGCCCCGGAGTTGTACAGATTCGAGACCGCCGCCGAACCAAGCGAGTTGTAGACATTGGTAATCGCGCCGCCTACACCGACCTCGGTTGACCAGAATTCGTTAAGGAAGTCCGTACCGTCGATGATGAGTCGAATCGTCAATTCCGCGTACTGGTACTCACCGGCGCCGAACGAAGTGCTGCCGAACGCGCCAACCTGGCCGGGGCTCACCGAAAAGCCGAAGGTGTCGCCGGTGACAGTCGTGATCACCCGGGCTGAACCATCGGCATAAAACGTCCTTTCGCCCGAGGAACGCGATCCGAACTCGAACTGGCCGAAGCCACACGCATAGCTATGCAGTCCGGTCGCATTGCCGGAAGCGTCGCCGCGAAAATCGAGTACATCCCGGCCGGTGCCGGGTGGACCGAAAAAGCAGTCGGTCGAGGCGATGGCAGTCGCTCCAACGTTCGTGTCGAGGCCCAGATTGGTGCGGCCGGTGGCGGTCACCTGGCCGAATGCGGTGGCGGCCGGGAGGGCCATGGCGGCTGCCAAACCCAGGGCCAAAAGCGCCGGCCGGGAACGGCTCAAAAGCGGTTGCATTATCGTCAATCTCCTGAACTGAGCGTCGGGCGGGATGCCCGACGAGTCTGAATGTAAAACAAAGCAAATTCAGTGCTGAAAATAATAACTTATTGATTTAACAACACATAAATTGATCTCATCTGCTCCGCGTAGGTGCGTTGTAAAGATTTTCGACACATTTTTGATCGCGGTTCGCCGGCTCTTCAGGGGCTGGCTTTGCAGCCGCTAGGGACGTTTTGGCGCTGGCGGAAGACCAAGGCCCATGACCGCACCGGCCAGGTTCAAGGCCGCCGCGATCGTCAGCGCAGCACCGTATCCCTGCGTACGGTCGAAAAGCCAGCCGGCGACGACGGGCAGGCTTAGTGCTGCCACGCACCACGCGATATACATGCGGCTGGCGATGCGACCGTAGGCGTTGCGCTCCCAATAGCGCGGGATCGTGGCTGCCGTGAGCCCCGAGAGGATGCCGTAGCCCATGCCGATCATGGCCAGCGCTATGACCACTGCCACCGGCGCCGGCCACACCGCGATCAGCGCCGCGCCAGCCAGTGACCAGATATGCGCCCCGCATGCCACGCGCGCGACCGAGAAGCGGTCGACCAGCGCCCCGCCGCCGATACGTGCCGCGGCAATCGCACCGGTGATGAAGGTGGTGCCCCCCAGTGCCAGCGCGGTCGCCCCGCCATAGGCCTGGACGATGCCGGCGGCCTGGCTCATGACCGTCAGGCCGGCGGCAGCGGCCAGGAAGAAAACCATGAACAGACGGCGGAACAATGCTGCGTCGCCCGGCGGCGCCGCGTCGGTCCCGATGGGCGCGCCGTGCATGCGCAGTTTCGCCCTGGCGATCAGGATGGCGCTCGCCAGCGCGGCGATGGCGACGGTCAGCGCCAGAGCGGTAAAGGAGGCACGCAGGCCATAGGCAGCGATGCCCCAGCCGAACAGCGGCGCGCCGAGCATCGCCCCCAACGGATACAGGCTCACGATGTAGCCGTTGATGAGGCCGCTCATGCGCGTGGCGATCTGGTTGGTCGCCTGCTGCATGACAATGAAGCCGACACCACCACCCAGGCCGAACAAGAGGCCGTAGCCCAGCGCAAAGTGCGCCATGCCTTCGGCCTGGGCCGTCAACAGCAGGCCGGCTGCGCTGGTGAGACCAGCGACGATCAGGATCGGCGCCGGCGCAAGCGAGCGGTACAGACGTGGGGCCACGATCATTCCCACGGTGACGCTGATGGTGGCGAGTGCGAAGACCAGGGTCATCTGCGCGCGCGTCAGCGACAGCAGCGACTCCATGGGCTTCAGGAATACGCTGAACGCGTAGATGGTTCCGAACGGCAGGTTGTAGAGGGTCGCCGCGACGAGGACGGCGGCCAGGCCAGAGGGGGAATTGCGGTTCTGCATGGGAGGCGGCATCTTAGGGCAACACCCCGTTGGCCGCCCGGCGATGCCCTATAGTTGTACTTTGGCCTCAATCTTCAACTCACCCCACATTCAGGATTCCGTCATGCCGACATCACGCAGAATCATCCTCGCCGCTCTCGCGGCCACCCTCGGAGTTGCCGCCGGCCCGGCGCTGGGACAGGCCTACCCCAACAAGCAGATCAACATCATCGTCTCGTTCCCGCCCGGCGGCGATACCGACGCGCTGGCGCGCGTGTTCGCCGAGAAGCTTGCCACCCGCGTCGGTCAGTCCGTGGTTGTGGAAAACCGCACCGGTGCCTCGGGCACCATCGGCAACGCCTACGTCGGCAAGGCGCCCGCCGACGGCTATACGCTGCTCTTCACGCCCAATACCTTCGCCACCGCACCGCTGGTCCTGAAGCCAGGGACAGGTGCGACCTATGATCCCTTGAACGATTTCACGCCCATCGTCCTGGCGGGCACGCAGTCGCTGTTCCTGGTTGTCAACACCGGCACCGGCATCAAGTCGGTGGGCGAACTGGTGGCGCAGGCCAAGGGCGGCAAGGTTGCCAATTACGCGAGCCCGGGCAGCGGCTCCCCCATGCACATCCTGGGCGCGATGTTCAACAAGTCGGCCGGCGTTAATCTGCAGCAGGTGCCCTACCGCGGCAGCGGCCCGGCCATCATCGATCTGGTGGGCGGACAGATTCCCATGATGTACACCACCCTGGGTCCGGTCGCGCAGCACATCGCCACCGGCAAGCTCGCCAACCTCGCCGTGGCTGATGCCAAGCGCTCGCCGCTTGCCCCCAACGTGCCCACACTTGCCGAGGCAGGTGTCAAGGACGCCGAGGTCGGTGCATGGCAGGGTTTCATGGGCCCCAAGGGACTGCCTGCGGACGTGGTGCGCGCCCTCAATGGGCATGTCAACGAAATCCTCAAGATGCCTGATGTCCTCGCGCGCATGACCACACTTGCGCTGGTACCGGCCGGTGGCGTACCGGATGCGCTTGCGCGCATCAACGCCGAGCATCACTCGCGCTACGGCCGCGTCATCAAGGAAGCGGGCATCCAGGCAGACTGAGCCGGCCGGTTGGGGTCCTTCAAGCGGCCCGCGCATGCGGGCCGCGCTATTTTGGACGTCGGCGCAAGACCCCGGCGACCATGCCGCGGCAGGGCGCCGCCACCAGGCTTCAGTGCGCCAGCAGGGTTGGTACGGGCATGGAACTCAGCACCGTACGGGTCACTCTGCCAAAGGCCCACTCCAGCGCGCGCGAGTGGCCGTAAGCGCCCATGATCAGCGTGTCGCCGCCCAATTCGGCGATGCGCGAAAGCAGGTTCTCGCCGACCGCGGGCATTGCCGAGCGGTCGATCTCGACTTTGGCCGCAACCCCATGATGCGCAAGGTAGGAGGCAACGTCGTTGCCGGCCAGGTCGCCCTTGGCGGCCTTGCCCGATTCGAGTACCAATATGGTGGCCCGTTCGGCCAGGTGCAGCAGGGGCAAAGCGTCGCTGACAGCGCGGCTGGCCTCGCGGCTGGCGTTCCAGGCGACGATCGCGTGCCCGGGAAACGCAGGCGGCACACCGATATAGGGGATCACGAGCACCGGGCGCGGCGATTGCATGACTATCTGCCCGGGGTCGGGAAAGCTGGCATCGTCGCCGGACTCGCGCTGGCCGACGACGATCAGGTCGACCATCAGCGCGTGCCGGCGAACTGCTGCATTGGGCGCTCCTTCGACGACCTGCGCGTCGCACGGCAGCCCGTCGTGAGCGCGTGCTGCTTCCTCGAAACGCGCGACGGCAGCGCGCGCCTGGCCCACCAGGTAGTCCTGCGCTGCGGCGAGGAGTTCGCCTGACGGGGCCATCCCGAAACCGCCCGGCAGCACCAGCGACCCGGTTGGCGCCAATGCGTGGACTCGCGCACCGCAGCGCGCGGCAAGTTGCAACGTCACCTCGATGCGTGCCTGGCACGAGGGGCGGTTGTCAATGCAAAGCAGGATGTCGCGGTAGGTCATGGCGGCGCAACGCTGAGGGACGATACCACAGCATCGGCCACCCGGCTGCGCGCGTGTTGACGTGGGTCAAGCGGATTGCAGGCGGCCGGTCGCCGCTGCCAGGGAACACGCGCGCGTGGCCCGCTGCGGCCATGCAATGCCTGATGCCTCGCGCAGGCCGGGTGCGGACCTCCGCCCAGCGTTTAAGATGCTTGCTCGCGGCGCAGGCCGGGGCGCGCGGGAGCAGGCGCGGGGCGCCGATGACAGGGGGAGGCGATGGTAAAGCGGGTTCTGGCGGGCGTGCTGGTCGTGGTGCTGGTGCTGTTCGGCGTGCTGCTCGGCAACACCTGGCGCCAGGGATCGGTGCAGGTCAGCGTCGCACCCCTGGCGCCGCTGCCTGTCGATGCCGGCGCGGTGGCGCAGTCCATGGCCGCGGCGGTGCGCGCGCGTACCGTGAGCGGCCTTGCCGATCCAACCGGCAGCGAAGCTGCATTCGTTGCACTGCACGCGCACCTGCGCGAGCGCTATCCGCTGGTCCACGCCCAGCTCAAGCGCGAGGTCATCGGCGCGCACAGTCTGCTTCTCACCTGGCAGGGCAGTGACGCATCCGCCAAGCCGATTGCTCTCCTGGCGCACCAGGATGTCGTGCCAGTGGCGCCGGGCACCGAAGCGTTGTGGAAGCACCCGCCTTTCGCGGGCGTCATTGCCGACGGCCACGTCTGGGGACGCGGCACGCTGGATGACAAGGTCAACCTCGTCACGCAGCTGGAAGCGGTTGAAATGCTGCTCAAGGCCGGCTACAAGCCACGCCGCAGCGCGCTCTTCTTTTTCGGCCACGACGAGGAGGTCGGCGGCCGCGAAGGCGCGGTGCAGGCCGTCGCGATGCTGCGCCAGCGCGGCGTGCGCCTGGATTTCGTGCTCGATGAGGGCCTGGCCATCACCCAGGGCATCCTGGCCGGAGTCAAGGCACCGCTGGCGTTGATCGGCTTGGCCGAGAAGGGCGGGGTGTCGCTCAAGCTCACCGCCAGGGCGCCACCCGGGCATTCGTCGATGCCGCCGGCCGCTGCCGGCGCCAGCGCGATCGGTATGTTGTCAGCCGCGCTCAACCGGCTGGACCGGCATCCGGTCGAGGGCGGTATCCGCGGCGTGGCAGCGGGGATGTTCGCAGTCGTGGCCCCGGAATTGCCGCTCGCGCAGCGCGTGCCGCTCGCCAACCTGTGGCTGTTCCGGCCGGTGGTGGAGAACATGCTGGCGCGCGGCGCCGCGACCAACGCGATGCTGCGCACCACGACCGCGCTCACCATGGTCAACGCCGGCAACCGGCCCAACGTGCTGCCGGGCGAGGCCACGGCGGTGGTCAACTTCCGGCTCCTGCCCGGTGACAGCAGCGCCTCGGTCACCGAACACGTGCGACGCGTGATCGCCGATGAGCGCATCGCCATCGAGGTGCTCGGCACCGCGGCGGAACCGTCGCGCATTTCCGCGGCCGACGCGGCCGGGTTCAAGTTGATCGAGCGCAGCATCCGCGAGGTGTTTCCGCAGGCGCTCGTGGCACCGGGGCTGGTACTGGCCGGCACCGACTCGCGCCATTTCGAGCCCATCGCCGACAATGTGTACCGCTTCATGCCGATTCGCTTTGCCAGCGCCGACCTGGCGCGCGTGCACGGCACCGATGAACGCATCGCCGTGGACCAGTTGCCCGACATGGTGCGCTTTTATCATCGCCTGCTGGGCGAGGCGCTGCGCTAGCCGGCGCTTGCGCGATCCCGGATCACGATTTTCAACGCCACCTTGCCAACGACTGGACCATGCCACATATTCCCGCCTCTTCCGCCCTGCAGGACCTGCGCATCCTCGACCTGACGCGCGTGCGCGCCGGACCCACCTGCGTCAAGCAGTTCGCCGACTTCGGGGCGGACGTGATCAAGATCGAATCTCCCGAGCCCGACTCCATGAGCGGTCCGCGCCACGGGCACGACATGCAGAACCTGCATCGCAACAAGCGCTCCATGACCCTGGACATGAAGGCGCCGGACGGAAAAGCGATTCTCATGAAGTTGGTTGAGACCGCCGACGTGGTGGTCGAAAACTTCCGGCCTGATGTCAAGTTCCGCCTCGGGCTCGACTACGAGTCGCTGCGCACGGTGAACAAGCGCATCATCCTGGCGTCGATCTCGGGCTTCGGCCAGGACGGGCCCTATGGCACGCGCCCGGGCTTTGACCAGATCGCCCAGGGCATGGGCGGCTTCATGTCGGTGACCGGCTTTCCCGGCCAGGGTCCGGTGCGCGCCGGCACCGCGATCGCCGACATGGCTGGCGGCATGTTCGCGGCGCTCGGCATCTTTACCGCGTTGTGGGAGCGCCAGACCTCGGGCGAGGGCCAGTGGGTGCAGTCCAGCCTGCTGATGGCGCAGATCGCGCTGATGGACTTCCAGGCGGCACGCTACCTGATGAAGGGTGAAGTCCCGGGCCAGGCCGGCAACGACCATCCGACCTCGATGCCGACCTCGGCCTACAAGACCCGTGATGGCTACGTCAACATCGCCGCCTCGGGGCAGGTGATGTGGAAGCGCCTGTCCGAGGTGATCGGGCGTCCGGAGCTATTTGCCGCACCGGAGTTCGTCAACGAAACAGCGCGTTCGAAGAACCGCGTCGCGCTGAACCAGGCCATCGAGAGTGCGACAGTCATGCGCGACAGCGCCGAGTGGGTCGAGATTCTCAATGAGGCAGGGGTGCCGTGCGGCCCCATCTACAGCGTCGATCAGGTGTTCGCCGACCCGCAGGTCAAGCACCTGAAGGCGGCGGCCGAGGTCGCGCACCCCACGCTGGGCGCCATCCGCATCGTCAACCAGGCCGTCGGATTGTCGCGCACGCCGGCCACCATGGCGCGCGCCACGCCCGAGCACGGCGAGCACACCGCCGAGATCCTGCGCGAGATCGGTTACGACGATGCGCGCATCGCCGACTTGCGCTCGCGCAAGGTGATCTGATCCCCCACTGACTACGCGAGGTTCACGACCCCGGCAACGCCGCGCTTACGCCCGCCTTGCGCAGCGCCGCCCACACCCGCGCCGGCGTGAAGGGCATGTTCAGATCCCTGACGCCAACCACTTCCAGCGCATCGCGCATCGCGCTGGTGATCGCCGCCGGCGCGCCGATGGTGCCGGATTCGCCGCAACCCTTGACGCCCAGCGGGTTGTGGGTGCATGGCTGCGACTCGTCGGTCTCGCTGACGAATGCAGGCAGGTGATGCGCGCGCGGCAGCGCGTAGTCCATGAATGACCCGGTGAGGATTTGACCGGTATCGCGCGCGTAGGCCGCTGCTTCGAACATCGCCTGGCCGACACCCTGGGCAATGGCGCCATGCACCTGGCCTTCGACGACGAGCGGATTGATGACCGTACCGATATCGTCGACCGCCGCGTACCTGGCCAGTTGCACGATGCCCGTGGATGGGTCGACCTCGACTTCGCAGGCCTGCGCGCCGTTGGACCAGGTCAGATTGGTCGGGTCATAGAACGCATTCTCGTGCAGCACCGGTTCCATTCCTTGCGGCAAGTTGTGTGCGCAGGTGACCGCATGCGCGACTTCTGTCCAGCCGATGCTGCGGTCGGTACCGGTGACGGTGAATTCACCGCGCCCGGCGATGACGCGATGCTCGATGTCAACTTCAGCGGCCTCGAGCAGGTGGGCCGCGGCGCGCTTCGCCTTGACGAGCACCTTGTCGGCTGCCAGGACGATCGCCGAACCGGCGATGACCATGGATCGCGAGCCGAAGGTGCCGGTACCGTAGGGGACCCTGCCGGTGTCGCCCTCGACCAACTCGATCATCGAGAGCGGCACGCCGATTTTCTGCGCCAGCACCTGGGCATAGGTGGTCGCGTGCGCCTGGCCGTGGCTGTGCGTTCCACACATGAGGAGCAGGCTGCCGTCGGCGGCGACGCGGATGTCGGCTGAATCGTAGAACCCGACACGCGCGCCGAAGAGGCCGGCGTACTTGGACGGCGCCACGCCCGAGGATTCGACGAAATAGGCGACACCGAACCCGCGCAACATGCCGCGGCGCGCTGACGCTTCACGGCGCGCGGCAAACCCTTCATGGTCAGCCAGTTGCAGCACGCGATCGAAGAGGCGCCGGAAGTCGCCGCTGTCGTAGGTCGGACCGACCGCGGTCGTGTAGGGCATCGCCTCGACCGGGATGAAGTTGCGTCGGCGCAACTCGATGCGGTCTATGCCGGTCTGCGCTGCGGCTTCTTCGATCAGACGCTCGAGCACGAAGCAGGCCTCGGGGCGGCCGGCGCCGCGATAGGCGTCGGTAGGAACCGTGTTGGTGAAGATGACGCGCACTTCGGCGTGGATGGCAGGGATGCGATACGGACCCGAGAGGACGGCGGTATAGACCGTGGTCGGCACGGCCGCGCCGACGGTCGATACATATGCACCGACCGCCGCCAGGGTATCGACTCGCAAGGCCAGAATGCGACCCTCGGCATCCAGCGCAGCCTCGGCACGGGTAACGTGGTCGCGCGCCTGATAGTCGCTGACAAAGGCTTCGCTGCGCGTGGCAACCCACTTGAGGGGGCGTTCCAGTTTGCGCGCCGCCCAGGCCAGCACAGTCTCCTCGGGGTAGTGCTTGCCCTTGGTGCCGAATCCGCCGCCCACGTCGGGCGCAATGACGCGCACCGCATTTTCGGGCAGCGCGAGCTGCTCGGCGACGAGCTTGCGGATGTGGTGCGGCACCTGGGTGGTCGACCAGAGGGTAAGGACATGGCCATCCTGGCCGCGGGTCGCTGAGGCGATGGCCAGCGCCGCGCGTGGCTCCAGCGCCGCACAGATGAGGCGGTGATTGACGATGTCCACCGCGACCCGGTGCGCTGCGCCGGCAAATGCAGCGTCGACCGGCGCCTGCGCGCCGCGCACAAAACGCAGGCACAGGTTGCCTGGCGCCTCCGGGTGCAGTTGCACCGCGCCCGGCGCGACCGCGTCCTCCAGGTGCACGACGGCCGGCAGCACGTCCCAATCGATACCCACTGCTTCGGCGGCATCGACGGCTGCGTCGCGCGTGGCGGCAATGACCAGCGCCACCGCCTCACCGACATGGCGCACCGTGCCGCGCGCCAGCGCCCAGCGTGACGGCTCGTTCATGGTCGTGCCGTCAGCCCCGGGGACGCGCCACAACGGGATCATCGGACCGACCCGGTCGGCAGCCATGTCGCTGCCTGTCAAGACTTCGACCACATCCGGCATCGCGCGAGCGGTGGCGCAATCGATGGCGCGCACGCGCGCGTGCGCATGCGGCGAGCGCACGAAGGCGCAATGCAGCATGCCTTCGACACTCAAGTCAGTGACATAACACCCCCGGCCGGTGAGAAAGCGCCGATCTTCGCGGCGCTGCACCGCGACGCCGATGCCTTCAGGGTGCATGGGCAGCGCGCATCGTCAGTTCTGCGGCGCGCGCGTGATCACCGAACCAGCGGCAATCAGTTCATCCAGGAGCGCCATGGTCGCGTGCCCGGAAGTCGTGAACGGGTTGAACTCGGCCGTGTCGCCATACTTGAGCAGCAGGGCCGGGTTGACGCGGGCCAGGTCCACCTGTCCCATGCTCCAGCCGCCAAAGCGGCGTTCGCTGATCTCCTCGAAGCCCAGGAGGCGCACCATGGAATGGCGCGGGTCGGGCACGATCTTGTTGTAGAGCTCGCAGACGGGATCGCGCCCGCCCTCGAGCACCTGCACGAACTGCACGCCGCTGGTGCACAGGATGCCGGTGATGCCTGCCAGCGGGTTGTTGCGCCGGGATTTCTCGAGGATATCGGTGACGACCGCAGGCGTCAGAGGCGCTGCGGCACGACTTGCGTAAGTAAGGCGCACGAGCACGGCTTCAATCCTTCAGGCTGATCAGCGACAGGAACTCGCGCCTGAGCGCCGGGTCGCGCAGGAACGAACCGCGCATGACGCTGTTGACCATTTTGCTGTTGTTGTCCTTGACGCCGCGCCAGTGCATGCAGAAGTGGTCAGCCTGCATGACCACGGCAAGGCCGTCGGGGTTGACGCGTTCCATGAGCAGGTCGGCCATCTGCGTGACCGCTTCTTCCTGGATCTGCGGGCGCCCCATGATCCACTCCGCAAGACGCGAGTACTTCGACAGGCCGAGGAGGCTGGAGTGTTCGTTGGGCATGATGCCGATCCACAGGCGGCCCATGATCGGGCAGAAGTGATGGCTGCACGCGCTCCTCACCGTGATCGGCCCGACGATCATCAATTCGTTGAGGCGCTCGGCGTTGGGAAACTGGGTGACCGCGGGTTCGGGATGGTAGCGCCCGCGGAACACCTCGTTCAGGTACATCTTGGCAACGCGGCGCGCGGTGTCCTGGGTGTTGTGGTCGGAGTTTATGTCGATGACGAGGCTCTCGAGCACCTCGCGCATCTTCTCGGCGACTTCTTCCTGGAGTGCGTCGAGTTCGCCGGGCTCGATGAAGGCTGAGATATTGTCGTTGGCGTGAAAGCGTGAACCCGCTGCGCGCACGCGTTCGCGAATGCGCGTCGACAGTGGCGTGCCGAGATCTTCGACCGGGTCGACCTCACGCGTGGCATCGCCGAGTGCGGCGCTGCCTGCCAGTGAAAGGGCTTTCATATGCGCGAAACGAGGATGCAAGACCAGTGATGTTAGCACCGGCCGCTGCACTCAGGATGACACGAAGAGCGCGTCCACCGCGATGCCGCCGGTCGGGCCCAGGATCACCGGATTGACATCGATCTCGGCGATCCTGTCGGCATGATCGGCGATCAGCTCGCCGACCCGCACCACCGTGTCGACCAGCGCATCGATATCGCAAGGCGGCGCGCCGCGATAGCCGTCCAGGAGCTTGCGGCCCTTGAGCGCGTCGATCATGGCTCGTGCCTCGGTCGGCGTGACCGGGGCCAGGCCGACCTGCACATCCTTCATGATCTCGACCAGGACCCCGCCCATGCCCACGGTGACCAGGGGGCCGAACTGCGCATCGACCTTGGCGCCAACCACCATCTCGACGCCGGAGGCGATCATTTCCGCGACCAGCACTCCGGCCACGCGCGGCGCCGGAGTCAGGCGCGCGGCCGCAGCGACAATCTCCGCGTAGGCCACGCGCAGGGCAGCCGCATCGGCCACACCCAGGCGCACCACGCCGGCGTCGGTCTTGTGGGCGATGTCCGGGCTTTCGATCTTGAGTGCGACCGGATAGCCGATCGAGGCAGCGATTGACAGGGCCGTGTCCAGATCGGCGGCCAAGCCTTCGCGCGTGACCCGCACGCCGTAGGCGGCCAGGGCTTCCTTGGAGGCGCGTTCGGTCATGCTGCCGGAAGCCAGCGCCAGGTCGCGTCGCTGGCTGCGCCGCGCGGCCCCCGGCCAGGCGGCGCGGCGCGCGCGCTCGTGCCATTCGGCCAGGGCGTGCATGCAGTTGGCGGTCGAGCGAAACAGCGCGATTCGTTCATCGGCCTCGTACTCGCGGCTACCCGGCCCCTCCAGCCAGACCGGAAACCAGGTCGCGCAAAAGGCCTTGTGGGGATAGCGCTTCGCGAACTCGCTGACCTGCTGGTAGCGCTTGATGGTGAGTTCCGGATGCGCATAGGCGACCGGGAAGACCATCGCGTCGAAGTCGGGGTCGTCGAGAAAGGCGCTCATGCAACGCGAGAAGGAGTCCATCGCGTTCAACACCTGGGCGGTGACGTCGCAGGGATTGGCTGTCGAGCCGAAGTCGGGCACCTCGCGCGACAGGAGTTCGCGCACCTGCGGGCTGGGTTGAGGCAATTCAAGACCGCTGGCCTCGGACTTGGCCGCGGCGATCACCCCGGCACCGCCGGAACCGACGATGACCGCCGGCCCGCGGCCGGAGGGTGGCGGCGCCTTTGCAAAGAACTGCGCGGTTTCCAGTACCGCCTCCATGTCGTCGACCATGACGATGCCGGCCTTGCGTGCCGCCGCATGCCAGGCCTCGTCGGCACCGGCCAGCGAGCCGGTATGCGACAGCGCCGCGCGCCTGGCCGCCTCGCCCGAAGTCATCTTGTAGGCGACGATGGTCTTGCCGGCCGCGCGTGCCCGTTGGCCCACGGTGAGCAGGCGCGCGCCGTCGCGCAGGCCCTCGAAGAGGAACACGATGGACTTGACCTCTTCGACATCGACCAGGTAGGACGCCAGGTCGCACACGTCGGCGTCGCAGGAGTTGCCTGACGCGAGGTAATGGGTGAAGCCGACGCCGGTCTCGGGCGCCTGCACGAAGATGTAGCCCATGGCGCCGGACTGCGAGACCACGCCGATGTGGCCGGTGATGGCCGGCACGTCCGGGTAGTGCGGCATGAAGGACAGGCCCAGGCGCTGACCGTGGTTGATGATGCCGATGCAGTTGGGGCCGATGATGGGCACGCCGGCGGCGCGGCCGATCTCGGCTATGCGTTCCTGCTCGCGGATGCGATCGGGCAGCCCGGTCTCGGCGTAACCCGACGCGTAGATGACGATGCCGCCGACCTTGAGGGCAGCGGCTTCCTCGACCACCGGCATGACGCGTTCGCGCGGCACGGCGACGACCACGCAGTCGGGCGGCTCGGGCAGGTCGGACAGGCGTGCCACACAGGGGCGGTTCACCAGGGTCGTGTATTTGGGATTGACCGCGTAGACCGAGCCCTGGTACTGGCTCAGGTTCTCGATGCTGCGACGACCGAAGTTGCCGGGGGTTTCGGAGGCGCCGACGACGGCAACGGTGCGCGGCGAAAGCATGCGGCCGAGCTCGCGGGAGGTGTAGAGATCGCGTTTCATGATGCGAATGATGGCATGAGTGAACGGTCTTGGTATTCTGCGACATCCCGGTCGACCCGCCTGACATCCGCATGAACGCCAAGCAACGCACTGCCTGGGTGCTCCTCGCCGTGGGCGTGCCGCTCTCACTCGCGGCGATTTTTTTGCCGGACATGGTTCACCTCATGCGTGACGAGCAGGGCTGGCGCGCACGCGGCGATGCGTTCGACTATCTGGATCGTCACCCGCACGGTTCCTACCGACGCCTGGCATTGGCGCAGCTGGAAGGCGAGCAACGCAGGAACGGCCTGGTGGCCCGCCTGATCCACTCGCGCTACGGGGAAGCCTGGGCGTCCGGGTCGCAGAGCGTCAGCGCGGCGTGGCGCGCCGACGGCCGCGAAATCCTCACCGGCAGCGGTAGCATTGCCATGCGCTGGGACGCCACCAGCGGCGCGCTGCTCGATCGGTTCGGCCCGGCCACGCGGCGCGCCGCCGACGATCCGCAGCGCTGGGGATTCGGACTTTCACAGGTGGCATGGGGACAGGACGGCGCCATACCGCTGGCGATGAGCTCGGGCCCGCCATCGTTGTGGATCTTCGAGGCGACCGGGCTTACGCGCATCAAGCTGGGCGAAGCGCCACTGGATGCGTTTTCAGCGCGCGGTGGCCGGCTCGCGTGGATCAGGAATCTCGAATACGGCGCCACTCTCGAACTGGCCGGCGGCACACCGGTTCGGCTGCCGCACGAGGAAGTGACCGCGATCGCGCTGGCAGCCGAGGGGCGCACGGTGACCGCGTCGCGCACATTGATCCAGTGGTGGCAGGGCGGTGCGAAGCGTGAGTCCCAGCGCATCAAGGCCACGGCCAATCCGGTCGGTTTCTCGAGCGACGCGGGCCTGGTCCTGGTGCCGGCCGGGCGAGGAGTGGAGCTGTTCTCGGCAGCATCCGGCGAGAAGCAGGTGCTCGCGCACGACACCGAAGTCGGCGCCGTATGCGCGACCGACGAATACATCGCCACCGGCACCAGGGACGGGCAGGTCCACATGTGGTCACGTGCTGACTACTCGAAGGTGCGCAGTTTTCGTTCCAGCGTTGGTGGCATAGACCTGCTCGCCTGCGCGCCGCGGCGCCTGGCCGTCTTCGGCGATGATCGCTCCGACGCGCGCATCTGGGATGTCGCGGGCCGGCCGCAGCCCGGAGAGCCGCAGGAGGCGGCACCGCCGCGCATGCCGTGGGTCGCGCTCAAGGGCGCGGACATCGATTTCCCCGGGCGCTTTCCGGTGCTGGCGGACTGGCTCGACGCAGCCGCGACCGAAAATGCCAAGTACTGGGCGATTGGCGCGCTGACCGTCGTGCTTCTGCTCGCATCGCTGATGCTGCACTCCGCCCGCTCGCGCTAGAGCGGCACACCGCGGGCCCGGTCAGGCTCAGCGCGCAGCCGTTCCGGCGTAGAGCGCCACCTCGGCGGGGTCGGGCAGGCCGATCGCGCCGGCCTGGGCCAGTCGCTCCAGGTCGGCCTGCGTGTAGCCCAGCGTCGCCAGGACAGCAGAGGTATGTTCGCCGGGCGCCGCGGCGCTGAAATCCGGGCGCGCGGGTTCGTCGGTAAAGCGGATCGGACTGCCGATGTGGTCCCAGCCGCGCGCATCGGTCGTGACCATGCCACGTGCGCGAAAGTGTGGGTCATCGAGCGCCTCGGGCAGGGTCTTGACCGGCGCGAAGGGAAAGTCGCGGCCCGCAAACCAGGCCTCCCACTCGGCGCGGGTACGGGTGCGAAACGCCTCCTCCAGGAACGCGCGCACCGGCGCCTGCCTCGGCCCCGGCAGGCCGCTGGCAAGCTCGATCAAGTCGGGCCGGCCCAGCCCGGTCAGGAGGGTCACGACGAACTTGGCCTCCTGGCTGCCGAGCGCGATCCACTGGCCGTCAGCGGTCTCATAAAGCCGATACAGCGGGTTACCACCCAGCGAACGCTCATGGTCGGGGTTGATCTGGCGGCGCTCTGCCATCGCCGCGCCCAGGTTGTTGGGCAGGCTGGACAGCATGCATTCGGCCATCGACATGTCCAGGTAGTCGCCGCGCCCGGTGTCGCGCCGACGCAAGAGCGCCATCAGAACGCCGGCTAAGGTCATGGTGGCCGAGATGACATCGGACGCAGGGAAACCGGGGATCGAGGGCTTGCCATCGCGCCCGCGCGTCAGCGACAGCACCCCCGCCATGGCCTCGGTGGCGAGGTCGTGGGTGGCGATGTCACGGTAAGGGCCATCCTGACCGTAAGAGGAGATCGACGCGTAGACAACCTGAGGCGCACGCGCAGCCACCTGCGCGTACCCGACCCCGAGGCGCTCGGCCACACCAGGGCGAAATCCCTCGACGATCACATCGGCGGTCTCGGCTAAGCGCATGAAAGCCTCGACCGCCTCGGGATGCTTGAGGTTCAGGACCACGCTTTGCTTGCCGCGGTGGGTATTGGCGAAATACACGGTCACACCGTCGCGCTTCTCGCCGATATGGCGCGTCGGCTCGCCTTCGCCGGGCGATTCGATCTTGATGACTTCCGCGCCGTGGTCGGCCATGTGCTGCGTGAACATCGGTCCGGGGAGGAAACGCGCCAGGTCGAGTACACGGATGCCTTGCAGTTTCATCGGGAGTTCCTGTGCATGGGTGGATTCAAAGTAGGTACTCTAGCGTGGAAGGCGCTCGCGGTGCGTCACGACGGACGAACGCTTGCCTGACACCTGCGGCGATCGAAGTTACACTCGCCGCCGACTATCGTGTCAGGCAAAGGGGAGGGGCATGAATCCATTCGATCTGAAGGGCCGCGTCGCGATCGTGACCGGCGGCAATGGCGGCATCGGCCTGGGCATGGCGCGCGGGTTGGCAGCTGCAGGTGCACGCGTGGTGGTGGCCGGGCGCAATGCAGCCAAGAGCGCGGCGGCCGCCGCCGCGATCGGCGGGGTCGCCATCGAGGTCGATGTGGGCGATGAGTCCTCCTGCCGGAACCTCGTGACGCAGGCCGCAGCACGCCTGGGCAGGCTCGACATCCTCATCAACAACGCCGGCATCAACATCCGCAAGCAGCCGCAGGAGTACACGCTGGCCGAATGGAAAGAGGTGCTGAACACCAACCTGACGGGTGCCTTCGTCTGCTCGCAGGCGGCCTATCCGGAGATGAAAAAGGCCGGCGGCGGCAAGATCGTCAACATCGGTTCGATGATGTCGATCTTCGGTGCTTCCTTCACCACGCCCTACGCGGCCTCCAAGGGCGGCATCGTGCAGATGACCCGCGCGCTGGCAACCGCCTGGGCGGCCGACAACATACAGGTCAACGCGGTGCTGCCGGGCTGGATCGACACCGAGTTGACGCAGGGGGCGCGTCGCCAGGTGAGCGGCCTGCACGAGCGCGTCGAGGCGCGCACGCCGGCGGCGCGCTGGGGCGAGCCGGCGGACTTTGGCGGCATCGCCGTGTTTCTTTGCAGCGCCGCTTCCGACTTTGTCACCGGGACCGCGATCCCGGTCGACGGCGGGTACTCGGTGCAGGGCTAGGGGGCCGCGTCAGACCAGCAGGGCCGCGACGAGACTGGCCGCGCAGAGCAGCACTGCGACGGGTGTGATCGTGCGGCGCAGCTCGGGCGATCCCAGGCTTGCGGCCATGCCCGACTTCACCAGGGTGTTGGCCAGCACCGCCAGGATGATGGCCCGCGTGGCGGTGTCGAGCGTGGACGGGTCCGTGCGCGCCATGTCGACCATTGCCAGGGTGATTGCGTCCACGTCGGTCAGGCCGGCGAGCACCGCGGCGACGTAGACGCCGCTTTCGCCGATCACGACCTGGGCGGCGCGCGCGATCAACAACACCAGGCCGAAGACGAGGCCGAACTTGATCGCTTCGGCCAGTTCGAACGGGTTGTGCCCAGCCTCGACCGTGCCGCGCCCGCGGCCGCGGTGGCGGTGCCACAGCCACCAGCAGGCGCCCAGGCTCAGTGCGCAGAGCGCGACCAGCGGGGGCGCCAGGCGCGGTGCCAGGGCCGGCAGCAGCGCCAGACTCACGGCCAGCACGCGCAGGAACATGACCGTCCACGCAAGCAGGATGCCCAGCGCCAGGGGCGCTGCGTCCGCGCCTTCCTGGCGGCTGCGCTGCGCAAGTCCGAGCGTCACCGCGGTGCTTGCGATCAGCCCACCCAGGAGCCCTGTGATGCCGGCGCCATGTTCGTGGCCGGCAACCTTTACCAGCACGTAGGCGGCGAAGTTGATGCCGGAGATCAGCACCACCATGAGCCAGATGCGATACGGATTGACGACATCGAACGGCGCGGCACCCAAGCTCCGGTCCGGCACCAGCGGCAGGACGATCAGCGTGACGATCGCGAACTGCAGGGTGGCTTCGATATCGGCGGGCTCGATGCGTGCCGCCAGCCGGTGCAACCAGTCGCGCAATGCGAGCAGGAGCGCCACGGCGACGGCCACCCCGGCCGCCAAATGGATCTCGCCGTGTGCGCACAGCACACCCAGCATGAAACACAGGAGGGCTGAGGACTCGGTGGTGATGCCGGTCTCTCCGCGTGTGGCGGTGACCACGTACAGCGCCACCACCAGCGCCGCGAAGGCGATGAACAGGGCCAGCGCCATGCCCGGCAGGTCCATCTCGACCTGCAGGTAACCTGCCAGCGCGCCGCCCAGCGCAATCATGGCGAAGGTGCGCACGCCGACACCACCTTCCTCGCCCTTGCTGCGCTCGCGCTCAAGACCGAGCAGGATTCCCAGGGTGATGGCGACGCCGAAGCGCAATGCCAACTGTGCATCTTCCATGCGTGGCATCATGGCGCGACGCGAGCGTGCAGCATTGACCTGGGTCAAGTGGCGTGCGCCACTATCGCGTGCAATCCAAGGAGGCCGGACCGCAACCCGGCGGGGAGGGCTTGATGGCAGAGGTCTACGGGTTCGACGCTTATGCGCCCAAGGAGATCGCGCGGCGTGTCGAGGAGATCGGCGTGGCCAAGGCGCGCCTGCCGCTCTTGCAGATGGTGATGCTGGGCATCCTGGCCGGCGCATTCATCGGCCTCGGTGCCTTGTACTACGTCATCGTCGCCAGCGATGCTTCGCTCGGCTTTGCAGTCAAGCGGGTGCTGGGAGGGGTGTGCTTCTCGCTGGGACTGCTCCTGGTGGTCGTCGCCGGCGCGGAGCTCTTCACGGGCAACAACCTGCTCGCCATGGCCTGGGCCGACGGCAGACTGTCGACCGGTGAGGTGCTGCGCAACTGGCTCATCGTGTGCATCGCCAACCTGATCGGCGCTGCCGGCCTGGCGCTGATCGTTCACCTGTCCGGCCACACCGCAGCCAACGGCGGCGCCGTCGCACGCACGGTCATCGAGATCAGTACGGCCAAGGCGGGGCTATCGTTCCAGGAGGCCTTTTTTCGCGGCGTGCTGTGCAACCTGCTGGTGTGCATGGCGCTGTGGATGGCCTTGGCGGGCCGCACGGTCACCGACAAGGCGGTGGCGATCGTGTTGCCAGTCTCGGCATTCGTGGCTGCCGGGTTCGAGCATTCGATCGCCAACATGTACCTCTACCCGCTGGCACTCCTGATCCAGGCCGATGCTGTGCGGGTGCCCGGCGCGCCTTTCCTGTCTCTGGGAGCGGCGGCGGCCAGCTTCGTTCCGGTGATCGCCGGCAACCTGGTCGGCGGCAGTGTGCTGGTGGCGCTGGTGTACCACCTGATCTACCGGCGAGGCGCTGGCGGCGCGCCCCCTGCCCAGGACTAAAACGCCGTCAGCCGGTGATGCCCATCTGCCAGGGCACGAATTCGTGATCGCCCAGGCCGAAAAGCTCGCTCTTGGTCCTTTTGCCCGAGCAGGTGTCGAGGATGGACTGGAAGATTTCTTCGCCCATTTGCGAAAGGCTCACCGCGCCGTCGAGGATACGGCCGCAGTTGATGTCCATGTCCTCTTCGAGCCTGGTGTACATGGGCGTGTTGGTTGCCAGCTTTATCGACGGCGCGGGCTTGCAGCCGAAGGCTGAACCGCGGCCGGTGGTGAAGCAGATCACATTGGCCCCGCCGGCGATCTGCCCGGTTGCCGAGACCGGGTCAAAGCCGGGCGAATCCATGAAGACAAAACCATTCTGCCGCACGGGCTCGGCGTAGCGATAAACCTCCATCAAGGGTGTGCTGCCACCCTTCATCGCCGAACCAAGTGATTTTTCGAGAATGTTTGCCAGGCCACCGGCCTGGTTTCCCGGGCTCACCACGCCATTGATCTGCGTGTCGCGGCCTTTGGCGTAGACGTCCTTCCACCAGCGGATGCGCTCGATCAGTTTCTCGCCGACCTCGCGACTCACCGCGCGTCTTGTCAGGGTGTGCTCGACACCGTAGATCTCCGGGGTCTCGGAGAGAATGGCCGTGCCGCCGTGACGCACCAGAATGTCCATCGCGGCTCCCAGCGCGGGATTGGCCGTGATCGAAGAAAAGCTGTCCGATCCGCCGCACTGCAGGCCCACACTGATGTGCGAAGCCGGAACCGGCACGCGGGCGAAGCGGTTCGCATCCGGCAACAGCTCCTGGATTGCCGCGATTCCGGCCTCGATGGTCTTTCGCGTGCCGCCGCTGTCCTGCATGATGAAGGTGCGCAGCTTCGTGCCGGCTGTGAGCTTCTCGGCGCCGAACAGGGTGTTGATCTGGTTGCGCTCGCAGCCCAGTCCCACGACCAGCACGGCGGCAAGGTTGGGGTGGCGGATGTAGCCGGCCAGGGTGCGCCGGAGTACATCCATGGGCTCGCCAGAGAATTCCATGCCGCAGCCGGTCGCGTGGGTGAAGGCCGCTACTCCATCGATGTTCGGGAATTCGGCAAGGCGTTCCGGGGTAAACCAGTCGGCGATGCGGTGCACGACCGTGGCCGAGCAGTTGACCGTCGAGACGATGCCGATGTAGTTGCGGGTCGCCACGCGGCCGTCGTCGCGCACGATGCCCATGAACTGCGCGCGCTCCGCGTCGGGGATCATTGCCACCGGCTGGAATTCGGTCGCGTAGGCGTAGTCGCGCTCGAACTCGCGGAATTCCATGTTGAGCCGGTGCAAAAGCGTGCCCGGCGCGATGTCGGTCGAGGCGAAGCCGATGACGGTGTTGTATTTGAGGATCGACTCGCCCTTGGCGATGCTGCGCGCGGCGACCTTGTGCCCGGCCGGGATGCGGTTCAGGCAGGTGAGGCCTTCGTCCTCCAGGACAAGGCCCTGGCGCAGGTCGACGCGCGCGATGACGACGTTGTCGCGCGGGTGCAGGCGGATGGCGGGGGAGGCGGGATCAGTCATGGTTTTCTGCCATTGGATTCGGCCAAGGTCAGCAGTCATTCTATGTCTGGCAAGCCTCATCCGCACCGACTAGCGTGCTGCGGCCGCCAACGACAGCGCGCGCCATCGGCTGGCCGCACATGCCGCGGCCATTCCACCTGTCGCCTCGGCGTCAGATGTCGATGACCAGATTCAGGCTGTCGTCGCAGCGAACCTTGGCGCCAGGGGGCACGACCACAGTCGATTCACGCTCTTCGAAGAGCGCTGGTCCCAGTGCTGTGTCTCCCGGTGCAAAGTTGTAACGGTTGTAGACGGTGGCGTCCACGAAGCCGCCGGACTCGGCGAACCATGCGCGGCGCTGCCCCTTGACGGCTGACCCAGCCGGTGCGGTAGTCGCACCGCGCGCCGAATCCAGCGCCATGCGCGGGCGGGGGCCGGCGACACTGAGGCGCCAGGACACGATCTCGATCTCGACATTGGTCTCGACGCGCCCAAACAGCCGCCGGTAGTTGTCCTC
This sequence comes from Burkholderiales bacterium, assembly GCA_046160545.1. Classification (GTDB taxonomy): domain Bacteria; phylum Pseudomonadota; class Gammaproteobacteria; order Burkholderiales; family JAEUOS01; genus JAEUOS01. Next base: position 4,212 of record JBJXGS010000121.1, on the reverse strand, counting down.
AAAGGCCGCGGCGAGCGACGCGATGTCAGCACCTGCAATCGCGCTGCGCGACAGCGGCACGTCGATCTCGTAGCCCTGGCCCAGGTAGCGCATTGCCGCCTCCACCCGCACTTCCACCCCGGTAGCCGCAGTGCCGGCCGTCGCGAGCAGGGCGCGGCCCTCGGCCTCCAATGCGTCAAGCAAATTGTTGACGCCCGGCATGTCGATCTCGGCGAGCGCCTCGACGCGCCCGCGTACCAGGGCGAACGAGGTCGGCGCTGCGAGAAAGCCAAAAGCCGAGGCGACGCCGGCACCGAGCGGGCAGATGACGCGTGCCAGGCCCAGCTTCTGCGCGATATGCGCGGCGTGTACCGGCCCGGCACCGCCGATGGCAACCATCGCGTAGTCATTGATGCGCCGCGCACGCTCCAGTGCGTGGATGGCCGAGGCGCGTGCCATGTTCTCGTTGACGAGATTGTGGATGCCCCAGGCGGCGTCCTCGATCGAAAGGCCCAGCGGCCCGGCGAGGCGCGCATCGATGGCGCGACGCGCGGCATCGACATCGAGCCGCATGTCGCCGCCGAGGAAACTCTCCGCGCCCAGATAGCCGAGGACGAGGTCGGCATCGGTCACCGTCGGATCTTCTCCGCCACGACCATAGCAGGCCGGACCGGGGTCGGCGCTGGAACTGTCGGGCCCGACTTGCAGGAGCCCCAGGCGGTCGATGCGGGCGATCGAACCGCCGCCGGCGCCGATCTCGATCATGTCGATGACAGGGATGCGCAGGGGCAGGCCGCTGCCGCGCTTGAAGCGATAGACGCGCGCGACCTCGAACTGGGTCGAGCGCAATGCCTCTCCGGCGTCGATGAGGCAGGCCTTGGCGGTGGTGCCGCCCATGTCGAAGCAAAACACCTCGCTCGCGCCGGCGGCCGCGCCGATCAGGGTCGTCGCCTCCACCCCTCCGGCCGGCCCGGACTGCACCAGTCGCACCGGGTGGCGAATGGCCGTGCTCTCATGCACGGTGCCGCCGTCGGAGAGCATCATCGTAAGGTCGCGTTTGATGCCCAGGTTGCGCAACTCGCGGGTGATGGCCGCCAGGTACTTCTCGAAAATGGGCAGCACATAGGCGTTGGCGAGCGTGGTCGACATGCGCTCGTACTCGCCGATTTCGGGCACCACGTCGCTGGAGGTGCAAACGACCAGGCCCGGCAGCTCGCGCTGGAGGATGTCGCGCACACGCTCCTCATGCCGCGGATTGCGAAACGCGTGCAGGAGGCAGATGGCGACGGCCTCGACGTCGCGCTCGGGCAAGGCGCGCGCGACGGCCAATACGGATGCTTCGTCGAGGGCTTGCAGAACCGCACCATCCGGTCCGATCCGCTCGGCCACCTCGAAGCGCCGTTCGCGCGGCGCCAGGGGCGGGGGCAGCTCAAGCTTCAGGTCGTAGGTGTCATAGCGCCATTCCAGGCCGATCTCGGGTATGTCTGCAAAGCCGCGCGTGGTGACCAGAGCCGTTGTCACGCCCTTGCGCTCGATCAGCGCATTGGCAACCAGAGTCGTCCCATGAATCACCTGCGCCACGTCGGTCGGCGCGATGCGGTGCCGCTCGAGCAGAATGCGCACGCCCGCCAGCACAGCCTGCGAGGGGTCGGCCGGCGTGGTGAGGAGCTTTTCGTTGAAGAGACGTCCGGTGGCCGTGTCCTGGACCACGAAATCGGTGAATGTCCCGCCGATGTCGACGCCGATGCGGTAGCGTGGCGGGGCGCTCATCGCGCAACCTCGCCGATGCCGCCACCACCCGGGGTCTCGAAGGTGACCAAATCGTTGGGTGCAAGCGTGTAACGGCCCTTGGCAGGAACCTGGACTCCATTGACCAGATCACGTCCCGCGGCACCGGGGCCACCGCCCAGCAGGCCACGCGGCGGGTGCTTGACCCGTTCGTGCCGGATGGTCATGGTCACAGGCGCAGAACCCGTGACCCTGAACGACAGGCGCTGTCCCGCGCCGCCACGGTAGCGACCGGCGCCGCCGGACTCGGGCAGGATGGACTTCTCGGTCACCAGCAGCGGAACGCTGCTCTCGAAGCGCTCGACCGAGACGGTTGCGACATTGGAGGGGAAGGAGAGGCAGGCCGCCCCGTCACGCCCCATGCGCGCTCCGTGGCCGCCGTTCATGAAGAACATCTTGACGAAACGCCGGCCATCGGGCTGCGTGCCCTGGAAGTAGACGTTCCACAGGGGCGAGCCACAGTCGGCGATGATCTCGTTGGGCAATATGGGCGCCAGCGCGCCAAAGATGACCGGCGGCACATAGTGGCCCGACAGGTGGCGTGCCCACACCGGAGCCGGGCGCCGCGGATTGAGGAGCGAGCCTTCGGGGGCGCTGACGCGGATCGGGCGAAAACTGCCGTCGTTGTTGGGCGTGCCCGGGTCGAGCAGGCACTTGAGTGCGTAGTGGGTGTAGGCGAGGGTGTAGTTGAGGACCGAATTGATCGGGCGCGCGATTTGCGCCGAGGTGCCGGCGAAGTCGATCGCGATCTCCGAGCCGGCGATGGTCACTGCGCAGCGGACCGTCAGTGGCGCCTCGAAGCCGTCCATGGTCAGTTCGTCGGTGTAGGTGCCGTCGGGCAGGGCCTGGATCGCGCGGCGCATGGAGAGCTCCGAGCGGGTGAGGATGTCATCGACCAGGGCGTCGAGGCCATCCATGCCCTCTGTGTCGAGCAGGTGCAACAGGCGTGCCTCGGCCTGCGCATAGGCGGCGAACTGGGCGCGCATGTCGCCCAGGGTTTCCTGCGGGGCGCGCAGGTTGGCCTCGAGGAAGTCGACAACCTCGGGATTTTCGCGGCCGGCGACGACGATCCGACACACCGGGATCGTGAGCCCCTCCTCGTAGGCGTCGCGCGCCTCGACCGAGGGTGCGCCACCGATATCGACGCTGTGGAAGGTGCTGCCGATGAAGCCGATGAGGGTCCCGCGCCGGAACACAGGCTTCATCATCGTGATGTCGTTGAGGTGTCCGGTGCCGTGATAGGCATCGTTGGAGATCAGCACGTCGCCGGGCGCCAAGCTTGCGCGCGGAATGCGCTTGAGCATCACCGCGAGGGTGCGCGGCATGGTGCCGATGAAGGAAGGCACGCTCTTGGCTGACTGCACGATCTGCCGTCCCTGGCTATCCATGAGCCCCAGCGCCATGTCCCAGTTGTCGCGCACGACCGAGGAGAAACTGGTGCGCACGAAGACCTCGGCAGCTTCGTCGATGAAACCGGCAAGGCGCTGCCACGTGAGACCGACCTGCAAGGCACCGAATGAACCCATCGTCAACTTTCCCTATTCGCGAGAAGGCAGAAGGTATACTAAAAATTGCTTGGCGAAGAGGCTGACTCGTGAAACATGATTCCAGTAGATCGCCCGCACTCGCGGACGGCGCAGCAGACTCAGCACGCGCTGCTCCGGTTGCGCGCCTGTCCGTCGTGGCGGCTCTGGCGCGAGTGTTTCGCGCCCACGGCGTCAAGCGCATGTTCGGCGTGCCCGGCGGGGGCAGCAGTCTGGACTTGATCCAGGCTGCCGAGCGCGAGCGCATCGATTTCGTTCTGGCGCGCCATGAGTGCGCGGCCGTGTTCATGGCCGCAGCGAGCGCCGAGATCGAGGGTGGCCTCGGCGTCGCAATCACGACCAAGGGGCCGGGCACAGCCAACGCGGCCAATGGCGTTGCCCACGCTGCGCTGGACCGCACCGCCGTCGCGGTGGTGACCGACGGCTTCTCTGCGCAGACGCGCAGCTACGTCACCCACCAGTGGTTCGACCAGCGCGCGCTATTGGCGCCCGTGACCAAGGGGCACAACCTGCTTGACCAGGCCAATGCCGGAAGGGCCATGGTCGAACTCATGGCCTTGGCGCGCCAGCCGCGCCGCGGGCCGGTGCATGTCGAGCTGACCGGCTCGGCGGCGCGCGGGCCGGCCGGCGTTCTGCCAGAGGTCGAGCGCAATCCGCATCTTCCGCAGCCGAGCGCCGGGGCGCTGGCGTCGGCCAAACGCCTGCTTGCTTCATCACGTCGGCCGGTCGTCATCGTCGGACTTGAGGCGGCGGAGCCCGGGATATCGCGCGCTGTGCGCTCGCTGGTGCGCAAATTGGGTTGCCCGGTGCTCGTGACCTACAAGGCCAAGGGTGTGGTGGTCGACGGCGATGCGTTCACGGTCGGAATTTTCACCGGCGGCGCCGCCGAGCAGCCGACGGT
>JBJXGS010000120.1:0-9316 GCA_046160545.1 Burkholderiales bacterium | reverse complement strand
CGATCCGCACCATGCGCGACGGGCCCGGGCCGCAGCTTGCCTTCATCAATGCCTGGAACGAATGGGCCGAGGGCGCCTACCTCGAGCCGGACCGGCGCTTCGGCTTTGCCTACCTCGAAGCCACGCGCGCAGCCATTGCGGAAAACGCCGGCTCCGACGAGGACACAACAACGCTGGACGTGACTAAGGACCCTTGACGGGCGCCAGGCGCACGTAGGTGCGCACCATGCGCTCGCCGGTGCCCTGCAGGGTGCGGATTTTCGCGGTCCACGGCGTGCCGGCCGCCTCTTTCCAGCCCGGATGTTCACGCACTTCCGGACCTGAAAGCTCGTAGAGCGCGATGTAACGGGGCTGGCCACTGACATCGAACCAGCGCCGCGCGCGCAGCATGCCGGGAACACGTTCGATCAAGGGCACGTGCTCGGTGTCGTACCAGCGGTTGAACTCCGCTTCGTGCTCGCGCGGAACGTCGCCGATCGAGACGAACAGCGCGCCGACCTCTGCCGGGTCCGGTGCGCGCATATTGGCGTGCGCCCGACCGGTTTCACTGGCCATCCAGCGCCGCATGAAGGTCAGGCGCGCAGCCATGCGTTTGCCCCACACGCTCATGTTGTCGTAGGCATGTGCCAGATAGGCGGGGCTGTCGAGTACTGCGCGCGTAGCCAGTTCATAGGTGGCCAGATAGCGCCCGGGCGCGGCCATCGGATCGGTCGCGATCCAGCGCCGCGAGAGCAGAAATCCTGCGATCGCTTCACGCTCGGGAATATGCTCCAGGTCGTACCAGGCGTTGAATTCCTCTTCGAGTGCCGCGGGCGGCTCGCTCATGACCATGAGCAGTCCCTGCATGTTCACACCGCCACGATGAGGTTGCCAAGATCGTCGCGCACCGCGAACGCACCCGGCTCGATGACACAGGTGGCGTCAAGCTGCTCGATGATGGCCGGACCTGCGATGCGCGCCCCTTCGGGCAGGTGCTCGCGCCGATAGACCGGAGTTGCGACGAAGCCGCCGTCGAACCAGACCTGGCGCGTGGCGATGCGAGCCGCATCGAGCGTAGCGGCCGGCTCGGCTGCGGCAATCGCTTTCAGGTCCAGCGGCGGACGCCGGCCGATGACGGCCGTGGCCAGATTGACCAGCACCGGCCGGATCTCGGCAAGTTCAACGCCAAAGCGCCGCAGGTAGGCTGCCTCGAAGACCGCGCGCAACTCATCGTGGCTGATCGCCGGCGTCGCCACTGGTACGGAGAGCAGGTGGCTCTGGCCCTGGAACTGCATGTCGGCCGAGTGCACGCAGACGATCTCCTCGACGGCGACCTTCTCGCGCTCAATGGTATCGCGCCCCTGGGCTTCCTGCATGGCGAAGATGCGCGCGATCAGGTCCGGCTCGATGTCGGTCAGCGGCCGGTTGACGGTGCGCACGAAGTCGTGCCGCACGTCCGCCACCGCACAGCCCAGCGCGTTGGTGAGTCCGGGGCGCGCCGGGATCAGGACACGCGGTATGCCCAGTTCGCGCGCCAGCGCGCAGGCGTGCAGCGGACCGGCGCCGCCAAACGCAAAGAGCGCGAAGTCGCGCGGGTCGTGACCGCGCGCCAGAGACACCATGCGTATGGCGCCGGCCATGCGATCGTTGGCAATGGTGAGGATCGCCGCGGCAGTCGCCTCCGCATCGAGCCCGAGGCGCGCGCCGACCTTCTCGACCATGAGTTCGCGCACGCGCTCGACCGTCACCGGGCGGTCAACCGCGAGCAACTTGGCTGGATCGAGGCGACCCAATACCAGATTGGCATCGGTGACTGTGGGGCGTACGCCGCCGCGCGCGTAGCAAATCGGCCCCGGTGTCGCTCCAGCGCTCTCCGGCCCGACGCGCAGCATTGACGAGGCGTCGACCCAGGCCAGCGACCCGCCGCCGGCACCGATGGTGTGCACATCGACCATCGGCACATGAATCGGCATGGCGTACTCGAGCTCCAGCTCCGAGGACACGCTGGGGAGTCCGTCGCGGATCAGCGCGACGTCGGTCGAAGTCCCGCCCATGTCGTAGGTGATCAGGTTGGGAGCGCCGCAGCGCGCGCCGGTATAGGCCGCTGCGATCACTCCCGAGGCCGGTCCCGACATCACGGTGTTGACCGCGTGCTCGGCAACGATCGAGGAGGCGACGGTGCCGCCGTTGCCTTGCATCACCAGAATATCGCGATCGTAGCCGCGCCGCCCCAATTCGCCGCGCAGGCGTTCGAGGTAGCGCGACAGCACCGGCTGCACCGAGGCGTTGACTGCCGCGGTGACGCCGCGCTCGTACTCGCGGTACTCGGCGACGATGCGATGGCCAACGGTGACGAAGTTGTTGGGCCACACCTCGCGCACCAGCACCTCGGCGGCCAGTTCGTGCGCCGGATTGATGTAGCTGTGCAGGAAATGGATGACCACCGCCTCGGCGCCCGCGTCCCGCAGCGCGCGCGCGGCAGCGCTTACGGCCTGCACATCGAGCGGGCGCAGCACCGCGCCTTCCGCATCGAGGCGTTCGTCGACTTCCATGCGCAGTTCGCGCGGGATCAGGGGGACAAAGCTGCCCGTCATGCCGTAGGGCCTGGGTCGCGTGCGCCGGCCCAGCTCGAGCACATCACGAAAGCCGCGCGTGGTGATGAGGCCGACCCGAGCGAGCTTGCGTTCCAGCATCGCGTTGGTCGTGGTGGTGGTGCCGTGCACGATGGTGGCCAGGAGCGCAGCCTCCACCCCGGCGGCGTCCAGCGCCGCCAGTACCCCAAACGCCTGGTTGTCGACGGTGGTCGGCACCTTGGCTAGGCGTACCTTGCCGGCCGCGTCGTCGACGATGATCAAGTCGGTGAAGGTGCCACCGACGTCGATGCCTGCGAGGAAACTCACTTCTGTCTGTGCACTCAGGAATGCGGCCTGCGAACCGCTGGAAGACGCCAGAGCATTAGACCACGGCAAGAGGCCTCTTCACGCGGAACCAGGCGGCGTACGCGGCCGGCAGGAACACCAGTGTCAGGAGCGTCGCCACCGTGAGGCCGCCCATGATGGCCACCGCCATGGGCCCGAAAAACACCGAGCGTGTCAGCGGAATCATGGCCAGGATGGCCGCCGCCGCCGTCAGGACGATCGGCCGGAAGCGCCGCACGGTCGCATCGCAGATCGCGTCCCAGGGCGCGTGGCCCGCCTTGATGTCCTGCTCGATCTGATCGATCAGGATGACGCTGTTCCTCATGATCATGCCCGACAGAGCAATCGTTCCCAGCATGGCGACAAAGCCGAAGGGCTTGTTGAACGCGAGGAGGAAGATCGTCACGCCGATCAGGCCAAGCGGCGCCGTGAGGACGACCAAGACCATGCGCTGGATGCTTTGCAACTGGATCATGAGCAGCGTCAGCATGACCATGAGCATCAGTGGAAAGCCCGCGGCGACCGACTCGCCACCCTTGGCGCTCTCCTCGACCGCACCGCCGGTCTCCACGCGGTAGCCCGGCGGCAGGCTCTTGCGGATTTCGTCGAGCTTTGGCCCTACGCGCGCGCTCACTGTGGCAGCCTGCACGCGCGAATCATAGATGTCTGCACGCACGGTGATGGTAGGAATGCGATCGCGCCGCCAGATGATGCCTTCCTCGAAGTCGTAGGAAATGCGCGCGACCTGGGTGATGGGCACGCTTTTCCCGGACCGCGTCGGCACCGCGAGGTTCTGCAGCTGCGAGAGCTGCGCGCGCTCGAGGGCCGAACCACGAAACAGCACTTCGACCAGGCGATCGCGGTCGCGCAGATACGTGATTGACGCGCCGTTGATCGAGGTTTGCAGGAAATTGGAAAGGTCTTGCGTGCTGATTCCCAACGCCCGCGCGCGGTCCTGGTCGATTTCGAAACGGATCGCCTTCGAGCGCTCGTTCCAGTCGAAGTTGACGTTTGACAGGGCCGGGTCGGCGCGCATGATGGTGGCGATTTCCTCCGCAAGCATGCGTACCTTGGCCAGGTCGTCGCCGCCGATGCGGAACTGCACGGGGTAGCCGACCGGGGGACCGTTTTCCAGGCGCAGCACGCGCGCGCGCAGGCCCGAGAATTCCGGACCTTCGAGGATGCCGATCAACTTCTCGCGCAAGGCCTCGCGTGATTTCAGGTCCTTGGTCGTGATTACGATCTGTGCAAAGCTTTGCGCGGGCAGCTGCTGGTCCAGGGGCAGATAGAAGCGCGAACTGCCGGTACCGACATAGCTCGCGTAGTTGACGTAGGCATGCTTTTCCCGGTCGAGAATCGCCTCAAGGCGTTTTACCTCGCGCTCTGTGGCCCAGTAGGACGAGCCTTCGGCAAGCTTCAGGTCCACCAGGAGTTCCAGGCGGGTTGAAGAGGGAAAAAACTGCTGCTGCACAAAGCGAAATCCCCAGATCGACGCGGCGAAGGCAAGAACAGTGACCAGAATCACGGTCTTGCGCCAGGTGATGCTCCACTCGACCAGGTCGCGAAAGTGCGCGGCGAAGTTGGCACCAAATGCAGCGATGCGCTTCAAGCCCGGCACCCGCGAGAAGAATCCGGGCTTGCGCTCCTTGTGCCCGGAGTGGGCAGCCAGAAGGTGGTATCCCAGGTACGGAATCACGATCACCGCGGCCACCCAGGAAATGAGGAGCGAGATCACGACAACCTGGAAGATAGACAGCGTGTACTCGCCGGTCGAGGACTTGGCGGTGGCGATCGGCAGGAAGCCCGCCGCGGTAACGAGCGTGCCGGTCAGCATGGGAAAGGCCGTCGAGGTATAGGCGAAGCTTGCCGCCTTGAAGCGGTCCATGCCCTCTTCCATCTTGACGGCCATCATCTCCACGGCAATGATGGCGTCGTCGACCAGGAGGCCGAGCGCCAGGATCAGGGCACCCAAGGAAATCTTGTGCAGGCCGACATCGAAGACCTGCATGAACATGAAGGTCAGTGCCAGCACCAGGGGAATCGACAGTGCGACCACGATGCCGGTGCGCACCCCCAGCGACAGAAAGCTCACCGCGAGCACGATGATGACGGCCTCGGCGACCGAGTTCACGAACTCGCCGACCGAGGCGCGCACGGCGCGCGGCTGGTCGTTGATGCGCTCGATATCCAGGCCGACCGGCAGGGTCTTGCCGATGCGCTCGAGCTCGCGATCCAGATGCTTTCCCAGCTCGATGATGTCGCCACCCTTGCGCATCGACACGCCGACACCGAGCGCCTCGCGCCCCATGAAGCGCAGTTTTGGCTGCGGCGGATCGCTGTAGCCGCGCGTCACGGTCGCGATATCGCCCAGGCGAAACGTGCGCCCGCCAGCGCGGATCGGGATATTGCGCACTGAATCGACGGACTCGAAGTCGCCCGAGGTGCGCAGGTAGATGCGCTCCAAGGCAGTGTCGAAGCTGCCTGCAGGGCTGATGACGTTCTGCGCCTGCAGGGTCGCGGCGATCGCGTTCACGTCCAGACCAAGGTTGGCGATCTTGGTGTTGGAGAGCTCGACGAAAATCTTCTCGTCCTGCTCGCCGATCAGTTCCACCTTGGCCACGTCCGGCACACGCAGGAGGTCTTTCCGGATGCGGTCTGCAACATCGCGTATTTCGGCATAGGAAAAACCGTCGCCGACGATGGCGTAGATGTTGCCGAAGGTATCGCCGAACTCATCGTTGAACGACGGACCGACGATACCCTGCGGAAGCTGGTGCCGGATATCACCGACCTTCTTGCGTACCTGGTAGAAGATCTCGGGCATCTTCGCGGCGAACTCGGAGTCCTTGACTGCCACAAAGACCAGCGACTCGCCGGGCCGCGAGAAGCTGCGCACGAAGTTGAGCTCGGGCATTTCCTGGAGTTTCTTCTCGACACGCTCGGTCACCTGCTGCTCGACTTCGCGCGCGGTCGCGCCGGGCCAGCCGGTGCGCACCGTCATGACCTTGAAAGTGAACGGTGGGTCCTCGCTTTGCCCAAGCTGCGAGTAGGAAAACACTCCGATGAAGCCGAGAACGACGATGCAGTAGAGGACGAAGGACTGGTGCCGCAAGGCCCATTCGGAAAGATTGAAATTCGTCATTGCGATGACCCGCGGTCAGTTTCAGGACAAAAAAAACAGTCTTCAATTCGGTAAGCGCGCCGCACCAGCCGCACCATCGACACGCGCCACGGCGCCCGGCACGACCGGATCCGGCTGGCTCACGGCCGAATGCTCCATAGGCTTGACGACCTGGCCGGCAACGAGCTTGTGCACCCCTGCGGTGACGACGGTTTCGCCACCGACCAGCCCGCTTTGGAGAACCACGCCCTGCTCGGTATAGCGTGCGACGCTCACTGCCGTAAGCTTTACGCGACCGTCAGCGCCGACCAGCCAGACCGCAGGCACGCCCCCACCCTTTTCATTCAACTGCGTGAGCGCCGTGGACGGCAACACGACCGCCTTGCCGCCCGCGCCGCTGTCCGCCGCCGGAAATCCGACCTGCGCCGACATGCCCCAGCGCAGGGTCTCGTCGGCATCGGTGATCGCGACCTTGACGGTATAGGTGCGCGTCGCACTATCGGCCGCCGCGGCAATCTCGCGCACCTTGCCCGAGTAGAGCTTGCCCGGGTGCGCCCACAGCGCGATCCTGGCCAGCGGAGCGGCGCGCAACTGCGCGAGCTGATTCTCGGCCACATTGATGATCGCGTCCTTCTCACCCAGGCGCGCAATACGTACCACCGCCTGGCCGGCGGCAACGACCTGGCCGGCGTCCGCATTGACCGCGGTGACGATGCCGTCGGCGTTGGCCGTCAAGGTCGCGTAGCCGGCCTGGTTGCCCGCCACTCCCGCCTGGGCCTGCGCGGCATCGCGTCGCGCCTGCGCGGCCTTGAAGGCATTGTCCTTCTGGTCATGGACGCCCTGAGAGACAAAATTCTTCTCCCGCAGTTCCTTGTAGCGCGCGAGCTCGGCACGAGCGAATTCGAGGTCGCTGTCGGCCGAGGCCAGGGTTGCGCGCGAAGCAGCGGCATTGAGGTTTGCGTCCTGCGGGTCGAGGCGCGCAAGCACCTGGCCTTTTCTCACCCGCGCGCCCAGTTCAACGCTGCGCGTTAGCAGCTTGCCAGCGACGCGAAAGGACAAGTCGGTCTCGTAGCGCGGGCGAATCTCGGCAGCGTACGCGGTCACAGCCTGGATGTCGGTCGCGACCGCACGCACTACGCGCACCGGGCGCACGGGCTCTGCGACTTCCTGTTTGGGTGCGCAGGCGGCAGCCACTAGGACGGCGGAGAATATGGCGAGCTGACGAAGCTTCATGTTTTCGAGCTCCCGGTCGGAGGTTGGGCATCGGCGGCGATGAAGCCCTGCCACAGGGCCAGCAGGCCACCGTAGAGGTCGCCGCGAAAATCGCGATTGAAGACTTCCAGTTCGGGACGCGTGCCAAAGCCGCGCGCCTCGCGCTGCGTAGGGTCGAACAACTGCCACATGCCGACCGCGAACGCATAGGTCGCCTGCAGCAACTGCACGCCGCGCCCCGGCTTGAGGCCGGTCATGCGCGCCTCGAGCAGTGGGCCGAACTGCGCAAGCCGCGCCGCGATGGCGGCGCGAAAGCCGTGCATGACTTCGGGATCAATGGTGCGCTGAAAGCTCGACATGCAGGTCGCGCTCAGGTGCAGGAACATCGGGTTGGCAGTGATGAAGCTGCAAAACGCATCTGCCACGTGGTTCGGCGTCAGGTTCTGCGGGTGCGCGGCGAGCGTCACTGCAAGCGCTTCGAAGAGCTGCTCCGAATGCAGTGCGTGGACGCCCAGGACGATTTCCTCCTTGGTGCGGAAATACAGGTAGACCGTGCCCTTGGCGAGTCCCGCGGCCTCGGCGACTTGGGCCACCGAGGCAAAGTCGCCCGGATTGCGCGCGATCAGGGACTCGGCAGCCGCAAGGATGGCTGCGCGGCGAGCGGCCTTGTCTTCGGCCAGGACGGCGCGGTGAAGAACGACCATTGGCAATGTCCGTATGGTTGGTGCGATACCGGAAACGACGACCGAATCCGCGCCGCATATTCCAAAGAGCCGGATCGGGCAATAACTATCGCTGCAATTGACCCGGGGTCATTAAATTAAATGACCTTCGGTCATTTGTCAAGAATCAAGCCACGCTCCTGGTACCCGATCCTGGCGCGGGCAATCCGGTCTTCAACTCACCACCGCTAGACTTGCGCTGTACTTTGCGTGGCCTGCACCCTGGAAGACCCCGCGCGATCGAACACGAAGCCTTCGTAGCCTTTCGCCGCAATCTCCGCGCAGAGCTTGCGGTAACGGTACAGGCCCCCGGCATAGGGCATGAACACCCGCGGCTTGCCCTCGACATTGCTGCCGAAGTACCAGGAATGCTTGGCGTCGTAGAGCAGCGTGGCGCGGGCGCATTCCTGCACATGCTCGCCCCATTTCCTGACCGCCGCCTCGGTAGGCTCGATTGTCCGGATGCCTTTATTGCGCAGGTGCCCGATACAGTCGGTGATCCATTCCACGTGCTGCTCGATGGCCACCGGCATGTTGGTCAACACCGACGGGCTACCAGGCCCGGTGATGGTGAAAAGGTTCGGGAAGTCCGGCATCTGCAATCCCAGGTAGGTCTGCGGCCCCTCGTTCCAGTACTCGCGCAACGCGCGGCCGGTGCGGCCACGGATGTCGATCTTGAAAAGCGTCCCGGTCATGGCGTCGAAGCCGGTGGCGAAGACGATGATGTCCAGCGGATGCTCAGCGCCTCTGGTCTTGATGCCGCCGCCGGTGATGCGCTCTATCGGATCGCGGCGCAGGTTGACCAGTGCCACATTGGGCCGGTTGAAGGTCTCGAAATAGCCGCTGTCGATCGGTGGTCGCTTGGCCGAATAGGGGTGGTCGATGTCGGCCAGGTTTGCGGCGGTGTCCGCGTCGCGAACGACCTCGCGTATGCGCGCCTTGATGAATTCCGCGGCGGTGCTGTTGGCGGCCCGGTCGGTAAGCAGATCAAGGAACGTGGCCCGGAACTGCAGCCCGCCGTAGTCCCAGGCCGCCCGGTAGAGCGCCTCGCGTTCCTCGGGCGTCGCATCGGCCACGCGGCGCTCGGAAATGCGAAAGGCATGGCCATTGACCGTGGTTTGCGCAATGCCGCGAATTTCCTCGAAGTTGTCCTTGACCCAGCGCTGGAAATCGGCCGTAAGGGGCGCGTTGCGAGCCGGCACACTGTAGTTGGCGGTGCGTTGAAATACGGTCAGGTGCGCGGCGGTCTCGGCGATCACCGGGGCGGCCTGGATGCCGGTCGAGCCGGTACCGATCTGGCCCACGCGCTTGCCCCTGAAGTCCACACCTTCGTGCGGCCATTCGCCGGTATGGAACCACTGGCC
>JBJXGS010000119.1:0-13317 GCA_046160545.1 Burkholderiales bacterium | reverse complement strand
GTGACCATCGGGCCGGTGATCGAACACGGCTTTTTTTACGACTTTTCGTACAAGCGCCCGTTCACGCCGGAAGACCTGGAAGCGATCGAAAAGCGCATGACCGATCTGGCCAGAAAGGACGAGCCGGTCGTGCGCGAGGAGTGGCAGCGGGACGATGCCGTGCGCTACTTCGATTCCATCGGCGAGAAGTACAAGGCCGAGATCATCGCGGCCATCCCGGCAGGCGAACCCATCGGCCTGTACCGCGAAGGCAGCTTCATCGACCTGTGCCGCGGCCCGCACGTGCCTTCGACCGGCCGGCTCAAGCACTTCAAGCTCATGAAGGTGGCCGGCGCCTATTGGCGCGGCGACTCGAAAAACGAGATGCTGCAACGCATTTACGGCACTGCCTGGGCGAAAAAGGAAGACCTGCAGAACCATCTGCACATGCTCGAGGAGGCCGAGAAACGCGACCACCGCAAGCTCGGCGTCGCGCTCGACCTCTTTCACCTGCAGGACGAGGCCCCCGGCCTGGTGTTCTGGCACCCCAAGGGCTGGACCCTGTGGCAGCAGGTCGAGCAGTACATGCGCCGCGTCTACGAGGAGAACGGCTACCAGGAACTGAAATGCCCGCAGATTCTCGACAGGCGGCTGTGGGAGCGTTCCGGTCACTGGGAGAACTACAAGGACAACATGTTCACCACCGCGTCGGAGAACCGCGACTACGCGTTGAAGCCGATGAATTGCCCTGGCCATATCCAGGTCTACAACCAGGGCCTGCGTTCCTACCGCGACCTGCCCTTGCGCTATGGAGAATTTGGCCAATGCCACCGCAACGAGACCTCGGGATCGCTGCACGGCATCATGCGTGTGCGCGGCTTCACCCAGGACGACGGCCACATCTTTTGCACCGATGACCAGATCCAGGCCGAATGCTTGGCCTTCACTCGCCTGTTGCAGAAGGTGTATCGCGACTTCGGCTTCTCGGACGTGATCTACAAGCTCTCCACGCGCCCGGAAAAGCGCATAGGTTCCGAGGAAAGCTGGGATCGCGCCGAAAAGGCACTCGCCAGCGCGCTCGACGCGGCCGGTGTCGAATGGGAAGAATTGAAGGGCGAAGGTGCGTTTTACGGGCCCAAGATCGAGTATTCACTCAAGGATGCCCTGGGGCGCGTCTGGCAATGCGGCACCATGCAGGTCGATCCGAACATGCCTGAGCGCTTCGGTGCCGAATATGTGGCGGACGACAATTCGCGCCGCACGCCGGTCATGTTGCACCGCGCAATCGTGGGTTCTCTGGAGCGTTTTATCGGCATCCTGATCGAAAACCATGCGGGTGCCTTTCCGCTTTGGCTGGCTCCCACACAGGCCGTGGTCGCCCCGATCACGGACGCACAGGGCGATTACGCGAACGAAATACAACAAACCCTTAAAAAACACGGGTTTAGGGTTGCCGGCGATTTGCGGAACGAGAAAATCTCCTATAAAATCCGCGAACACAGCCTGCAGAAGGTGCCTTACCTGCTCGTCGTCGGCGACAAGGAAAAGGCGCAAGGCTCGGTGGCCCTACGACAACGCGGTAGCAACGACTCGATCGTGCTTCCGGTTGCAGCTCTCATCGAACGTCTCCAGACCGAAGTGTCTGACCGGGCATGAGTCGCTTGGCGGGGGGCTTTTTTTCGGTCTTTTCAGGGAGAAACTCATAGCTCAGGAACGCGCGCAGCGCCTCAACGAGGAAATCACAGCCCGTGAGGTGCGCTTGATCGGTGTGGAAGGGCAACCGCTGGGCATCGTGTCCATCACGGACGCCCTGCAGCAGGCAGAAGCAGCCGAACTCGACCTGGTTGAAATCGCCCCGCAGGCGGTTCCTCCGGTATGTCGGATCATGGATTACGGCAAGTTTCGTTACCAGGAGCAGAAAAAGGCTCACGAGGCGAAGCTCAAGCAGAAGCAGATCCAGGTCAAGGAAATCAAGTTCCGGCCCAACACCGACGACGGTGACTACAACATCAAGATGCGCAATCTGCTGAAATTCCTGGACGAGGGCGACAAGGCGAAGATCACCCTGCGCTATCGCGGCCGGGAAATGGCGCATCAGGAGTTTGGCCAACGACTGCTGGAGCGCGTCAAGGCCGACACCGCCGAACACGCGGTTGTCGAGCAGTTTCCCAAGATGGAAGGTCGCCAGCTGATCATGGTGCTGGCGCCCAAGAAGAAAGAGCCCGTCGCCGCCAAGAAAAAGGGTGAGGGCAAGCCTGCAGCCGCGCTTGCGCCGGCCGCGGGCAGCGCTGCTCCGGCCACCAAGGCACCGGCAGCCTGAAAGTTTGGACGGCTTGCCGTCCTGCGGTAGCCGCGGCGTAGTCAGCCGCGGGAAAAGAAGTGATGGCCAGGTCTTACGAAGTGTCTCCGGCAAACGGAGTCCACCTGTGCATCACATAAAAAAAGGAAGTTGTCATGCCCAAGATGAAAACCAAGAAGAGCGCTGCCAAGCGACTCTTCGTTCGGCCGGGCGGTACCGTCAAGCGCGGCCAGGCGTTCAAGCGCCATATCCTGACCAAGAAGACCACCAAGAACAAGCGCCATCTGCGCGGCACGGTGGGAGTGTTCGAGACCGACATGAAATCGGTCGCGAAGATGCTGCCCTACGGTTAAGCGTGCGGCGCATATCGGTCAACGGATAAGTCAGGAGCTAAATCATGCCAAGAGTCAAACGCGGAGTCGTGGCGCGCGCGCGCCACAAGAAGGTGCTGGACCAGGCCAAGGGGTACCGCGGCCGCCGGGGTAACGTCTATCGCATCGCCAAGGAAGCGGTCATGAAGGCCGGGCAGTACGCCTACCGTGATCGCCGCGCCAGGAAGCGCGATTTCCGGGCCCTTTGGATCGCCCGTATCAACGCGGCGGTGCGCGAACACGGTCTCACCTACAGTGTGTTCATGAACGCACTTAAGAAGGCCGCGATCGAAATCGACCGCAAGGTGCTGGCGGATCTGGCTGTGCTCGACAAGCCGGCATTTGCCAAACTGGTAGGCCAGGCCAAGACCGTCGTCGCCTGACGATGGCCCCGTAACACGAAGGCTGCGCACGGTGCGCAGCCTTTTTCGTTGCGGGCCAGGCACACTCTCCCCCACGCCGCCAAAGCAACGTCGCTCCCTGCGCCACGATGTCCGAACTCGATTCCCTGGTAGAAGAAGCACGCCGGCAGTTCGCCGCAGTCGCCGAGCCTGCGGAACTGGAAGACGCCAAGGCGCGCTTTCTGGGCAAGTCCGGCAGCATCACTGCACTTCTCAAAGGCCTGGGCGCCCTTGGCGCTGATGAGCGTCGCGCGCGCGGAGAGGCGATCAACCAGGCCAAGAGCACGATCGAGGCGGCACTTGCCGCGCGCCGCGATGCTTTGAGCGAGGCCAGGCTGGCGGCGCGGCTGGCCGCCGAAGCCCTGGACGTGACCCTGCCGGGCCGCTCCGGCAGCCGCGGCGGCCTGCACCCGCTCATGCGCACACAGGCGCGGGTCGAGGCGATCTTTCGCTCGATCGGGTTCGATGTGGCTGAAGGCCCGGAGATCGATACCGACTGGTACAACTTCACCGCATTGAACAGCCCGGAGAACCACCCTGCCCGTTCGATGCAGGACACCTTTTATGTCGAGGCGGCCGATACGCGCGGCCAGCCCCTCCTGTTGCGCACCCACACCAGCCCCATGCAGGTGCGCTACGCCAACATCCATGCGCAGCGTCATGCGGGCGCCGCTTCCATGCCGCCGATCAAGGTGATTGCCCCGGGGCGCACCTATCGGGTCGACAACGACGCGACCCATTCGCCGATGTTCCATCAGGTCGAAGGCCTGTGGATTGACACCGATGTCAGCTTCGCCGACCTGAAGGGTGTGTTCCTGAACTTCATGCGCACGTTTTTTGAAGACGAAGGTATCGCGGCACGCTTCAGGCCCTCCTACTTTCCTTTTACCGAACCATCCGCCGAGATCGACATCATGTTTTCCACCGGCCCCCTGGCCGGACGTTGGCTTGAGGTCTCGGGTTCCGGTCAGGTGCACCCGACAGTTGTGCGCAACTTCGGCCTTGACCCTGAGCGCCATATCGGCTTCGCCTTCGGCTGCGGGCTGGAGCGCCTGACCATGCTGCGTTATGGCGTGGGTGACCTGCGCCTGTTCTATGAAGGCGACCTGCGCTTTCTCGCCCAGTTCAACCAATGAAAATTCCCGCCTCCTGGCTGCGTTCGTTCGCCGATCCGTCCTGGAGCGACGCGGAACTCGCCGACCGCCTGACCATGGCCGGTCTGGAAGTGGAAGAAACCCGCCCCGCCGCCCCGCCGTTCGCCGGCGTAGTCGCTGCCCTGGTGAAGTCGGTGACACGGCACCCGCAGGCGGACCGCTTGAACGTATGCGAAGTCGATGCCGGCCCGGCCGGCGGCGGCAAGATGCTCTCAATCGTCTGCGGCGCACCCAATGTCGTGCCCGGCATGAAGGTGCCGTGCGCGCTCGTTGGCGCCAACCTCCCTGCGGGCCCGGACGGCAAGCCGCTCGAAATCAAGCGCGCCAAGATGCGTGGTGTCGAGAGTGAAGGCATGCTGTGCTCGGAGCGCGAGCTGGGGCTGTCGGATGACCACTCCGGGCTCCTTGCCTTGGCGCCGGATGCCGCAGTGGGCGAAGACATTCGCAAGGTATTGGACCTGGACGACAGCATTTTCACGATCAAGCTCACGCCCAACCGTGCCGATGCCTTGTCGGTACATGGCGTCGCGCGCGAGGTGGCGGCCTTGAGCGGCGCGCCCCTCAAGCTGCCGGCCTTCACGCCGGTCCCGGCACAGATCGACGACACCCTGCCGGTCAAGGTCGAGGCACCAGACCTGTGCGGACGCTTCTCCGGTCGACTCATGCGCGGCGTCAATGCGCGCGCAGCAACGCCTAAGTGGATGAAGCAACGCCTCGAGCGTGCCGGACAGCGCTCGATCTCGGCCTTGGTCGACATTTCCAATTACGTGATGCTGGAACTGGGCCGTCCCTCGCACATTTTCGATGCCGACAAGATCCATGGCGGGCTCCTCACCGTGCGCTGGGGACGTGCCGATGAAAGCCTGAAGCTCCTGAACGGCGAGACAGTGCAACTTGACGCGATGGTCGGCGTGATCGCGGATGCGTCGGGTCCGGAGGCTTTGGCCGGCGTCATGGGGGGCGACTCCACGGCAGTGACCCTGGAGACGACTTCGATCTTCATCGAAGCGGCTTTCTGGTGGCCCGATTCGATCCGCGGTCGCGCACGGCGCTACAACTTCGTCACCGAAGCAGGCCATCGTTTCGAGCGCGGCGTCGACTTTGCGACCACAGTGGCTCATATCGAGCGCATCACTACGCTGGTCATGGAAATCTGCGGCGGCAAGCCGGGCCCGGTGGGCGATGTGATTCTCGGCCTGCCCGAGCGCAAGCCGGTGCGCATGCGTGTGGAACGCTGCCGCAAGGTCATCGGCCTGCCGCTCGAAAAAAGTGAAATGCTCAACGCCTTCGCGCGCCTGGACCTGCCGTGCCGCGACCTGGGCGACACGCTCGAGGTCGATCCGCCCAGCTTTCGCTTCGACCTCGAAATCGAGGAGGACTTGATCGAGGAAGTCGCGCGCATGCACGGCTTCGACAACATCCCTGCCCTGCCGCCGCGCACTCGTGCAGCGATGTTCGCCTCCCACGAGGCGCGCCGCGATCTGTTCGACCTGCGCAATCGCATGGTCGCGCGCGACTACCAGGAAGTCCTCAACTACACCTTTGTCGATCAGGTGTGGGAAACAGAACTCATCGGCAATCCGGCGCCGGTCCGGCTGGTCAATCCGATCGCCAGCGACTTGGCGGTGATGCGTTCGTCACTCTTTGGCAGCCTCCTGGACAACGTCGTACGCAACGCCAATCGCAAGCAGTCACGCGTGCGGGTCTTCGAAGTCGGGCGTGTGTTCGCACACGATCCGAGCGTCGCCGACGGCCCGCTCGAAGTCGCAGGAATTCGCCAGCCGATCATGATCGGCGCCATTGCCTGGGGGCCCCTGCGTCCCGAAGGATGGGATGACAAACCCCGCTCCGTCGACTTTTTCGACCTGAAGGGCGATATCGAGGCACTTGCCGGTCCCGCACTGCCGTTGCGTTTCGATGCAGCCCCGCATCCGGCCTTTCATCCCGGACGCGCCGCGACGATCACCTCGGCGGGTCGTGTCATCGGGCATGTCGGTGAACTCCATCCGCGCTGGGTTGCGCACCACGGATTGAACCAGGCTCCCGTGCTGTTTGAAATGCAAACCGCCCCATTGCTGGCGCTGGGCTTGCCCAACTTCCGTGAAGCTTCGCGATTTCCGCCGGTGTTGCGCGACATCGCGTTGGTTGTGGATGCGCTCACCCCGGCGCAGGCCGTCAAGGACACCTTGCAAGGGGCGGCGGGACCCGCAGTTGCCTCGATTGTGCTGTTTGACCAATACCGTCCGAACAAGCCTGGCGGAGACCTCGGGCAATCCGAAAAAAGCCTTGCGTTTCGGGTAGTTATGCAAGATACTCAAAGGACATTGACCGATGCGGACGCCGACGCGATGATCGAAAAACTGATCGAATCGGCGCGCAAAGAACATCGCGCAAGGCTGCGGGCGTAAGGCCGCAGCATAGCTCCAGGGGACCCCAGGCTCACTACAGCCTGAATTCGCGTTAGCCACTGCTAGTCATCCCTCGACCTGCAAAACCAGTTCGCAATGGACGCACCCGACACGCTCAGGGAGGGCCCCGCTCCCGCCACGCCGACGCTCACCAAGGCCGAACTGGCCGACCTGCTCTTCGAGAAGGTGGGCCTGAACAAGCGTGAAGCCAAGGACATGGTCGAAACCTTCTTCGAGGAGATTCGCACCGCTCTTGAGTCCGGCGTCAGTGTCAAGCTTTCGGGCTTTGGCAACTTCCAGTTGCGCGACAAGCCACAGCGGCCTGGCCGCAATCCCAAGACCGGCGAGGAAATCCCCATCACTGCGCGTCGCGTCGTGACCTTCCACGCAAGCCAGAAGCTAAAGTCCATGGTGGAGGCGCATTACGGTGGCCGGACCACGGACAACTGATCGCACCGGCGGCGCCGCATTGCCGCCGATTCCCGCCAAGCGCTACTTCACTATCGGTGAGGTCAGCGACCTGTGCGGCGTAAAGCCCCATGTGCTGCGCTACTGGGAGCAGGAATTCACGCAGCTTAAGCCGGTCAAGCGCCGCGGCAACCGGCGCTATTACCAGCACCACGAAGTACTCCTCATCCGCCGCATCCGCGAGTTGCTCTATGAGCAGGGATTCACCATCAACGGCGCGCGCAATCGACTTGACGAGGGTCTGGGCGTAGGCCTCAGGGGCGAGGCGACGGCGGCTCCCGCCGCGGCCAAGCCGGCCCCACTGGCAAGTGGTCAGGGACGGTTCGAAGTCGCCTTCCTGCGAGGCGAGCTCAAGGCAGTAGTGGAACTGCTGAGCTGAACTTCGGCGTTGCGGCCCAAGCATAGGCTTGGGCGGGCGGATTACTCTGCCTGGATGTTGAGGCTCTTGACGATCTTCTCCCACCGCCCGAACTCGGCGTTGACGAATCCGCCGAACGATTGCGGGCTGCCGCTGCCCTCGGCATGCGATCCCATGGCGAGCATGCGTTCGGCCACTTCGGGGGTGCGCAGGATGCGGTCCAGCTCGCGATTGATGCGACTCACCACTTCTGCCGGTGTGCCGGCTGGCGCAAACAAGCCGTGCCACCCGGTGTATTCGAAACCGGCAAAGGTGTCTGCAATCGGCGGCGTATCGGGCAGGCCGGGCAGGCGCTGCAAAGAACTGATCGCCAGCGGCACCAGGCGGTTGGCCCTGATCTGCGGAATCAGCGCGGCTGACGGCAGGCACAGCAACTGGATACGCCCGCCAATGGCGTCCTGTATCGCCTCAGGGGACTTTTGATAGGGCACATGAGTGAGCCTGACATTGGCCAGCGAGGCAACCATGTCGGCGAGCATGCCGGAAAAAGTCTTGGGGCCTTCCGTGCCGATGGAAACCTTTTCGGGTTGTGCCCTGGCCAGCGCAAGCGCCTCGCCGAGGGTCTTCACATTCGCCGACGGGCTCGCGGCGATCAGGAACGGACTCTTGCCGATCAGCGATACCGGCATGAAATCCTTTCTCGGGTCGTACGGAAGGTTTTTGAACGTATAGACATTGGTGACAATGGCTGCCGTCGTACCGTAGTAGTAGGAGTAGCCGTCGGGGGCCGATTTGGCAGCGGCCTGCGCGCCAATCACGTTCTGGCCGCCCGGGCGGTTTTCGATCACGACCGGCTGGCCGATCGCACGGGCAAGGTGCTCACCTACAAAACGCGCCATCACGTCAGGTCCGGCACCGGCTGGCTGGGACAGAATGAACTTGACCGGCTTGGTGGGCCAGGCCTGGGCCAGCGCGCCTTTCAGCGGCATCAGGGCAGACAAACCCGTGGCAGCACCGGCGGCCAGGCCTGCGTGCAGAATGGTGCGACGATTGTTTGGGCGAGTTTTCATCAGGGCCTCCTGCAGGTCTTATCGAGAGAGCGCGGCAAGAAAAGCCGCCATGAGGTCAGCTATCTCTTGTGAGTCGCGCGCCACACCATACACGTAGTGATCAGGGCGTATCAATGCGGCGACAGCCCCGTGGCGGGCAAACCATGCCGCAACGATGCCATCAGCCTCGGCCAGACCCGCCCCGCCGATTTGCACCACCCGCGCGCCACATCGCATGACACCGGGCGCGGTGGCAATTGCGGTGGCATCGCAGGTCTCGTTTAATACCAGGCGCAGGCCATGGCCGCTGACTTCGTCGAGCAGGCTGAAGTGGCCTTGATCGCGTCCTTGCTGCACCACGCGTGGTTGCGGGAACAGGGTGCCATTGGCGGGATGGGCCTGCGGCGACAGCAGGCCACCATCGAGCGGCGGAATCAGGTCCTGGCGCGGCACACTCTTTACTGTGCCCCCAGCAGCGGCAATCAGGTCGGCGTCGCGCTGGCGCGCGCGCGCCTCGTCGTGCTCACAAATCGTATGGCCGATGTGCTTGATGGTGGTGGTGAGGCGCTTCACATGCGAGGCGCGCTCCTTGCCATAGGTGGCGAGCAGAGCGTCCGTTGCGCGCCCCTGAATCACTGCAACGAGCTTCCATGCCAGGTTGGCGACATCGCGAATGCCCTGGCACATGCCCTGCCCGAGGAACGGCGGTTGCTGGTGCGCAGCGTCGCCCGCGAGGAAAACGCGGCCTTCGCGCCAGCGGCTCGCCACCAGTGCGTGAAAGCGATAGCTGGCGCGGCGCCACAGGGTGCCCTCCTCAGGCGTGAGCCAGCGCGACAACAGCTTCCATACCGCCGCATCGCTTTCGAAGTCTTGCGGCGACTCGCCCGGCATGAGCATGATTTCCCAGCGACGGTGCTCACCCACGCCGATGAGAAAAGTGGTCGGGCGCGCCGGTTCGCAAAACTGCGCACTGTTCTTGGGCAGCCTGGCCGCACCCTTCTCGGTCACACCGACATCGACCACCAGCCAGGGCTCATCGAAATCGAGGTCGTCGTGCGCGATGCCGAGCGTGCGACGCACGGTGGAAGAGGCACCATCGCAACCGACGAGATAACGTGCGGTGACGGTACGCACTGCATTGCCTTGCGTTGCATCCCCCCGCTGGAGACCAAGCGTGACGTGACCGGCATCCTGCGTGAACGACACCAGCTCGACACCGAGCGAAACGGTCACCGTTGGCGTGGCGCCGACAAGTTGGCGCAGAGCCGCTTCCAGCGGTGGCTGGCGAAACACCATGGACGGGATCCAGCCTTGCGGATAAGGCGGATCGATCATCGTCAGGCGGCGAATCAGCTGACCGTCAACCCCGTAGTGCTCGGATGCGGTGAAAGGCGCCACGTGCTCGCTGATGGCATCGGCAAGACCGATGTTCTGGAACACGCGCATGATCTCGTGGTCCATCGAAAAGGCGCGCGGCTTGTCATAGACCCCGTCGAGGCGGTCCACGACGAGGGTGCGAATTCCCTGCTGGCCCAGGAGGCGCGCCAGCGTGGCGCCTGCGGGTCCGTAGCCGCAGATGGCGACATCAAAATCGATCACTTCAGACCTTCAGGGACGCGGCGAAGTGAATCTTGCGTTGCGCGGCCTTGAGTTCTGGAGTGGGCGCGACGGCGATTCCCCAATGGTCAATGCGCCCCGGGGGCCATTTCCAGTCCTCGGGACTGCCGGTACGGTAGGAATCATCCACCTGCGAGACTTCGGCCGTGTACTCGATGGCGAAGTCGAAGGGACCCAGAAAATAGTTGAAAAGGTTGTTGCCGGGACCGTGCCGCCCGGGTCCCCAGTGGATGGGATGGCCGGCGTCCTTCATGCGGCCGCCGCCCTTCATCACCGCATCCAGATCGGGCACCATGAAGGCGATGTGGTTCAGGCAGTCGTTGTCGGCATCGGCCAGCGCGATGTTGTGGTGATCGCTGTTGCAACGCATGAATGCCATGATCCTGGTGCGGTCGGACAACTTGAAACCAAGGGCGTTTTCATAGAATGACTGTGCTGCCGGCGTGTCGTGGCTGTTCATCACAACATGCGCCAGGCGCACAGGACGATCCTTGACGACGCGTGCATCGGCGTGGCGTAGATCCTCACACACAGCTCGGATGATGCGGCCTTGCGGGTCCTTGAAGCTGATGCCGTAGCCCCCGCCAGGCTCGCTGATGGCACCAGGTGCATGCAGGATGGTGCCGCCATGGGCCGGTACCGACCGGGCCAAGCTTTCCACTTCCCGACGCGAGGCGCAGTTGAGAGTGACGGCGAGCAATTCCGGTTCTTCGCTACGCGTCAGCGATAGCAGGTGATGATCTGCTCCGGTGCCGCGCAGATATACGGCCGTCGCGGTACGCGCAGCGACGCTGAGGAGCCAGGTCTCGACATAAAATTTTTCGGCAACCGCGACGTCGGGCACGCCGATTTCGACGCTGCGCAATGCGCTGACCAGTGGGGGACGGTGCGAAGTGGAGGTCATAGGGGATTGGTTGGAGGGAGCAGGTCTCTGGACACAACGGACTGAAGCACAAGCATACCGCGCATTGAACGCGGAGCTTGCGCCATGCCGCCACGATCCACAGCAATCCGGTCTAGATCAGCCCGCTGTACGAGCCACCATCCAGTTGCAGGTTCTGCCCCGAGATGAAGCCGGCTTGCGCGCTGCAAAGGAAGGCGCAGGCATCACCGAACTCGCCCGGCAGGCCAAAGCGCTTCGCCGCCACCGTTTCGGTGATGCGACGCCGTGCCTCGGTCATATCGATGTTGTGCAGCTTCATCATGCGCTCGGCCATGAATTTCTGGCGCGGTGTATCGATCCGCTCCGGCAACAGGTTGTTGATGGTGACGTTGTCTGCCACCACATCGAGCGAGACCGATTTGGAAAATGCCGTCAGGCCGGTACGCGCCGTGGTCGAAAGCGCCATGTGCGGACGCGGGCTTTTCACCATCGCCGAGGTGATGTTGACAATGCGGCCAAACTTGCGCGCGCGCATGCCCGGCAGGAAGGCGCGGATCAGGAGAATCGGCGCCAGCATGTTCGATTCGAGCGCGGCAATCCATGCATCGTGGTGCCAATCCGCAAGCTGGCCGGGCGGCGGGCCGGCGTTGTTGTTGACCAGGATGTCGGCTTCAGGACAGGCATCGAACAGCGCCTGGCGGCCCGCTTCGGTGGTGATGTCCGCTGCCACGCCCAGTACCGCCGGCGCGCTACCGCGGGCATCGGTGCCGAGCTCAGCCGTGATGGCAGCGATGGCGGCAGCCAGGCGAGCCGGATCGCGGCCGTTGATGAAAACGATGCAGCCTTCGCGCGCCAGCGCCGTGGCGCAGGCCAGTCCCAGGCCTTGTGACGAGGCGCAGACGACAGCCTTGCGGCCCTTGAGGCCCAGATCCATGCTGTTTCCCCTGCTTTCATCAAGACGAAAAGATCAAGTGACTGCGATTCTCAGTCATGATGATGATCTCCATGATCGTGGCTGTGCATGTGACCATCGTAGTCGGGATGACTGTGGCCGTGGTGCGTGTGGCGCTTGGCTTGCGGTGCACCGCCGTGTTCCTGCCCATGGT
Organism: Burkholderiales bacterium; assembly: GCA_046160545.1. Lineage (GTDB taxonomy): Bacteria > Pseudomonadota > Gammaproteobacteria > Burkholderiales > JAEUOS01 > JAEUOS01. Next base: position 1,224 of record JBJXGS010000119.1, on the reverse strand, counting down.
GCCGGTGCTCGGCCGCACCAGCGGCGGTCTGTACGCCCGGTTGCGTGCCAGCCTGATGGTCCTCTGCATAGTGCAGGCGCAGGAGGTCCATGCCGTAATCGTTGCCATTGGGCGTGCGCACGATCGTGTGGATATGAAACTTGGCCGGCAGCTCGTTGGTGAGGAACACGCCGGAGTGGTGATCAAACTCGATCATCACCACCGGGCTCTGGATGCGGTAGTAAAACGTGTCGTCCTCGCCGGTGCCGCCGATCCAGCAGAAGTGCGTGTGGTCGAGATGGCGCTCCACCTCCTCGATGCGCGCGGTGCGCGGACCTTCGGGCAGCGGAACAAGGTAGGCATTGATGAGATCGAGCAGTTGCTTGCGCTGCGTTTTGGAGAAACCTGAAACCGGAGCGCCTTCATAAGGGATCACGCGGTTGTCCTGGAATGCACCTCCCAAATGCAATTGATCGGCGCGGTGGCGGCGCCCCGCGGGCATGTTGCCACCGACGCTCGCGTGGTGGATGATCGCCTGTTCCTGCTGTGTGCCGGAGAGCGCGCGGATCAGTGCCAGGCCGCCGTATTCCTCGTCCTGGAACAAACGCTTCCCGGCCAGCGGGCCTTGGTCGGCATAGTTCGGCTCGGCACCCATGAAAGCGGGGGTGAGCACCATTTGCCCGCCGATGACCAGGCAATTGAGCGCCAAGTGGTGGCCGGAGAGCTGCCAGCCCCAGGGCTCCGAGGCGGACGGGGCCCCGAACAGGGTGAAGTTGTAACTCCACTCGCCCAGTACCCTGGTATTCATCGCCAGTTCACCGAGGAAGTGGTTGAAGCGCATCACGTCGCGTGCCTTCTCGTAGCCGGCACCCGAGAGGCTGGCGCGCATGACTTCGAGGATCGCCTCGCGCAGCGGCAGTGCCACTTCCTCAAGGCGCAGGCCGTACTTCCAGACATACATCTCGGTGTTGTTCCAGCGACGCCATTCGCGCGCGTCCAGCGGCAGCATCAGCGCTTCGCGCTGGTTCGGGGTGAGGCTGGCGATCAGGCGCGTGGTCGCTTCCACCATCGCAACCGTCGGAGCACCATGGTCGCGCCGTTCGTACAAGCCGGTAAGTGGCGTGCCGTCAGTGGTGATGCCCTGCATCGGTTCGCCGTAGAGGATCTCCCAGGGATTGAAGAGCAGGTCGCGCGGAATCGGGTTCGCGTACCCGGCGGCGCCGTGTTCATGGGCATCGCGCCCGT
>JBJXGS010000118.1:0-7968 GCA_046160545.1 Burkholderiales bacterium | reverse complement strand
CGGCCTTCATGACCCGTTGCGCGAAGGCGTTGGTGGCGTAGCTGACCTGCCCGCCGCCGACCGTGACGCTGGCCAGGAAGCCGCGCGCGTCGTACGTGTAGGTGCGCTGGCCGTCGGCGGTGATGTTACCGGCGCCGTCGTAGGTGTAGGTGCGTGTGGCCGGGTTGCCGACCTGGTAGAGGCGGTTGGTGCCCGCAACGCGGGTGTAGGGATGGTTGTTGCCGCCGATGGATTCGCTCACACGATTGCCGTTAGCATCCAGGTTCCAGGCGCGGGTGCTGGAGTTTCCCTGGAAACTGCGCAGCCGGTCCAGGCCGTCATAGGTTCCCGAGAAGCGCGGGATGGGTGGCCCGTAGTCGAGTTCCTCGATGCGCGTCAGGCGACCGTCGGCGTCGTGGTCATAGGCGTACACGTCGAGCGCAATGCCAACATCCGAGGTGGCGATCTCCGTCCACGAGAACGCCAACCTGCCGTTGTGGTCGAAGTCGTAGTTGATGTAGAAGGTGTAGCCGTCGCCATATTCGCTTTGGCGATTGATGAACGTGCGCCAATCCACCTTGCGTCCAAACGGCCGGTAGCCCAAATCCAGCTTCACGTCGGCGGCGTTGTCGATGCGCACCTTCCACGGCCGCTTCTCGCTGTCGTACTCGATGTCGGCCACCCGGCCGGACGGGAAGGTGATGCGCGAGAGCAGGCTGCCGCTGTACTGGTAGCCGATGGTGAAGGTCTTCGGGCCGGCCGGTCCGTTGACGGTCTGGGTCTTGCTCAGCACCTGCCCGTTGGCGTCGTAACGGAAGACCGTCGTGCCGCTGGGGTCGGCAACCGAGGTCAGGCGTCCGCGGCCGGCGTTGTTGCTGGCATAGGCGTCGTAACCGTAGGAGACGGTCTGGCCGGCGAAGCCGCCGCCGGCATAGGAGGAGCCGGTGCGGCGGTTCAACCCATCATGGGCATGTGCGGCGACGACGCCGCGCCCGTCCGTTTCGCTGGCCAGATTGCCGGCCAGGTCGAATTGACGCGTGCGCGGTCCGCCGTCCGGGCTGGCTTCGGTGGCGGTCTCGCCGTGGCCGTTGACGGTGTAGGTCGTGGTCACGCCCAGCGGGTCCTTGACGCTGGTCACCCGGTCCTGGCCGTTCCACGCGAACTCGGTCGGCGCGTCGGCCCCGTTGACGGGGTCGAGGAGCTTCTTCAGGCGATTCAGGGCATCGAACTCGCGCATCGTGACGTGCTGCAGCGGCGTGGTGGTGGACGTAGGGTTCCCGTTGTTGTCGTAGGCGTGGGTGGTGACCTGGTTGGCGGAGTCGAACTCTTTCTTCAAGCGGCTAAGGGCGTCAAACTCCCGGCTGCGGCTTTCGATTTCCACATCCCACCCGGTCTTCATGCGCTCGGCGATTCGGTTGCCGCGCACGTCGAGGTCGAATTCGATCGAGGCGCCGTCGCTCGCAATGACCTTCTTGAGGCGTCCGGCGGCGTCATATTCGAAATTGCGGTCGCCTTCGGTCGAGGAGGAAATCGACTCGACCTGTCCATTCGGCGTGTAGGCGATCGCCGTCGTGGCGTCGCCGTAGGTCCAGCCCTGGATTCGCAGCCGGGCGTCGTAGGTAAGTGTGATCGGCGTGCCGTTGGCATCGATCACGCTGGTCGGCTGACCGTGGGCGTTGTAGGCGGTGAAGCTGGTGACGTGGCCTGATGCGTTGGTGATGCTCGCCACCTGGCCACGTCGCCCTGGTTCCGGGTCGGTGTCGCTGTGGTACGTGTAGGTGGTGATGTCGGCCACGTCGTCGCGAGGCCCGTCGTCCGTCAACATGCGACCGTTGGCGTTCCAGGTATATGTCCAGGTTCGCGGCAAGCCCACCGGGCTGGCGTTGAAGCCGGCCGCGCCGGTAGCGTCGCTGGTGGCCTGCACGGTGCGGGAGAGTATGTTGCCTCGCTCACCGGGGTTGGATGCGTTCGGTGGGCCATAGTTGATGGTAGTGATGCGCAGGGGTTCGGCGATGCGCGTGGGTAGTCGCCAGGTGTCATGCCATTCCGTACTGACCATGCGCGCCGACGCGGGGAGCGACGGTGAACCGGACGCGTAACCGGTGCAGCTCTCGGTGGCAGACAGGCCCTCGACGCGCCGTGTTTCAAGCTTGCGGGAAGGAGAATCGTAGAAGTAGCAGGTCTTGTTGTTGTTCCAGTCGATGCGACTGGTCGGATTTGCGTGATCGTCGTAGGTGGTTGCGCGGCTGACGCCGCAGCCAAGGCACGGCGCGGCTTGTCCTGCGGAATCGAAGCTGCCGGACGGTCGCAGGACGCCTTGGGTGGAATTGAAGTTGAGCACTCGTGTGACTGCGCCGGCCGCAGTCTGCTCGGTCAAGGTCACCTGGCCGGTTGTTGGGAGGTCGTGAACCAGCGTGGACACATTGGCGTTGAGGCTGCCGCCGCTGATGCTTGCCGTCGCGCGGCCTTCACAGTCGTACGTCCAGGTGCTGGTGCGGTCGCTGGCGCTATCGCTCACGCCGGTCAGATGCTGCGGCAGGCCCGCGGCGGGCAGGGCGGGGCAGCTGGCCCCGGCGTTGACATGCTCGCGCTCGTTGTAGTGCAGCACGCGCTCGGCCCAGTCCGCGCCGATGACCTTGGTCAGCAGGTTGGGCGCGGGGTCGGACGGGTTCCAGCGTTCGGCGCTGGGGCCATCGTATTCCAGGGTGATGATGTGGCCGGCAGGGTCGGCGACGGCGACCACGCGGCCGTCTGGGTCATGCCGGAAGTTCACCTGTCTGCCGAAGTGATCAAGCAGGCACAGCACCCGGCCCAAAGGAGGATTGCCGCCCGTGGTGAGGTGCCAGCCGGCCTGCGGCGGCGTGCAGGTGAGCGGGACATCGCTGTAGCCGGCTGGACGCGGATCACCGGCCGTGGGCGACCCGGGTGCGTAGCGCGCGCCGCCCTGGCCGTCGGCGTACACGACTCGCAAGGTCAGGTTCTGACGATTGACACTCATCAGAAACTGCCCGCTGGGGTTGTAGTACTCGACCTCCTCGCTGACCGAATCGTTGAACTTCCATCCGACAAGGGCGGTGCCGGAAACGAGCCGTGTCACGAGATCGGGAAACGTATCACGAGAGGATTCGTACTCTTCGGACTGATTGGTGGCCTTCAAATGAAAATCGACGATACGCCCGCCCGGACGTTGCGCCCGCACCATCATCGGCTTCTCGTTGGCCGGCGGCCGGAGCAGGCGCAGATGGTCGGCGGTCCAGGCTTGTCCGAAGCCGCCGCTAATCGCATGCGCGATCATGGCCACGCCGCCGGTGGCCTGGCGCGAGTTGTAGGCCAGCGTGACGGTCAGCGGGTAGGGTCCGCTGCCGCGGTACAGCGGGATGCGCTCGAACTTGGAACCTGTGGCAGGGTTGATCGGGTTGCCCTGGTAATTGCATTCCGGTTGGCAGCCGTAATTGCCGGGGTCCTTGTCATTGCGTTGACAACCGCCATCGACGCCGAACTGTCCCGGCGGACAAGTGGACTCGGGGATGCATGACGTGCCATTGAAGGCGGAGCCTTTCCCGCAACGGCAACCGCCCGAGCCATCCGGGATGAAGGCACCGAATTCCGGCCACGTGCAATGCAGATGGACGTCCATGGACTCGGGACCGCCACCATTGATCTTGAAATGGGCCTTCTGGGTGGCATTTGAGGAGCCGAAGAATCCTCCTTCGGGCGCCAACTCAATGCCTTCAAACGCGCAAGTCCTCGTATTGCCGTAATACTCACTCACATAGCGTTGACACAATTCGCCCGGGGAATTCGCCAATTGCCATGCATTGAGGAAATGTGTCCGCCATGGCAAGGGCGACGGAACTGCCTCGGCCGACTGGCTGAACATGCCTGCCCACAACCCCAACAGGCAGACCAAAACGACTCCCCGGATCGCGCGCATCGCATTCCCCCAAATGACTCTTGCGCTTCAGACCTTGCAGCAAGATTCGAGTCTGCCCAGCGAACGTGACAGAACGGTTTGCCGGCCTGCGCCGTGAACGTGCCGAACGGATCATGCGACCCACAAGCGGAAACGATGGCCAGTCAGCCAGATAGAGTGCTTGTTGAGCGGTCGCTCCATGTAGATCCGCATGGCAGCATGCTCCGGCCGTCTTTGTCTGTGGCCGCTTGGCCGCGGGGGTTTCCTCGCCGCGTTGCCAAGGAATGAACGATGACCTTGTCTGCCGGATCGCGGCGCGCATCGGGAACTTCGAGCCGCCAGCTGCACATGCGGCCTGCGCCGCCTTGAGCGACTCATGTGAGGCAAGCAATCCATGCGAAAGATTACTATGTCAATTAAAAAGTAAATAAAAACGATAGACAAATGTCAATTAAAAGCGCAATATTCGAATTAGATCAGGTCCAGCGCTAGTACCGCGTACGGTTCGACTCTCCGATTTGTCCGTATGGCGCCGCTTGCTTGATCCGCCCGCTTACCCATAGAGGCCATGCCATGAGCAACGCCATCGCACGCCGTCTGGAAGCCATCCAGACCAAGGGGGCCATGCGGTCATCCGACGTGGCCAACATCCTGAACGTACGGCCCGAGACCGTTTCACGATGGAACAACGGCAAGTCGCTGCCGCACGCCGGCACCGAAAGGCAGCTCCTGGAACTGGAGTTCGTCATCGACAAACTTTCCGACATCTACGAGCCGCAGGAGGCACGGTTGTGGCTTTTCGCCCGCCAGCGCCTGCTGAACGACCAGGTGCCGGCCGAGTTGATCCAGCAGAGCCGCGCAGACGAAGTACTGGCCTCGGTAAATCAGCTGCTCGACGGCGTGCATCTTTGACGCAGGGGCGACAGGATGATCCATGCCGCCGACCTCCCTTGTGCCAGATGGGCCTGCGACAACCTCGTCTTGTTTCCGGAGCGGATGGGATCGGATGCGAGGCTTGAAGTACTGGCAAGCGAATCAATCGACTGGGCCGCATGGGCGACCGCGAATGGATTGCTCGCTTAGCCGGTCCACTACCCTGCTCGCATCGCGTTGATCTTCGAGATCGACATTGCCGCCAAACCGCAGCCTCAGTCTGGTTGCACCTTGCCAGTTCGAAGTTTGCGTCCGGCCGAACCGGTGAGCCCCAGCCGTCGCAATGTCATCCCCACGCTGCTGCCCAGCAGCAACAGCGCCCAGAGCGGCAGCGGAATGTCCTCGGCCTGCGCGTACTTCTGCTCGACCCCGGCGAGCGTTGCATCGATCCACGCCAGGTAGCCGGCCACCGATTGGCCGCCGCCGGCCGTGCCGAAGACACCCGGCGTGGTCGGCCCGCCGGCGAAGCCGCCAACGAAGGTGTTGATGCCGGCTAAGTGCCAGGCGCTGCCCACCTGCACGAAGGCCGGCGAGCCCGAGTCGCCGCCGGCCAGCGTCGCCTCGATCGCGTTGCCCAGGGTCGGCCCGCCGATGACATTGGCCGCGCCGGCGCCGTCGAAGTCGAAGATGTAGACCTCCTGCACGCCGCTGCCGCCGTCGTCGGCGCGGAACACGTCCGCGCTGTTGCGGCCGACGCGCTTGATGGTCGGGTTGGCCGCCGCGCTCAGGCCCGTGCTGCCGTTGCCGCTGCCGCCGTAGCCCACCAGCCACAGCACCGTCCCCGGGGACAGCGGGCTGCGCCAGAGGGGATGGGCCGGCACGCTCGCGGGTACCGACTCGGCCAGTTCGAGGATGGCCAGGTCATTGTGCGGGTTGGTCGAGGAGAAGCCCGTGAAATCCGGGTGCACGTGGCGCGCCACGACGCCGATGTCGTGCGAGGGCGACGCGCCGGCGTTGAGCTGGAAGCGCAGCGTGGTCACGTCGGCGCCGGCAACGGTGTGGGCGGCAGTCAGCACGGCGCGGCGCCCGACGAGCACGCCCGAATAGACCGCGGCGCCGACACGCACGCTGCCGACGCCGGCGAACGGTGAACTGTCGAGGTTGGCATCGACACGCGCGGTGGGGCTGTCCGGCGGGGCGCCCGCCACGACGGCGCGTGCCTCGCTGGCCGGTAGCGCGAGGGTGAACGCCGCGGCGGCCAGGGCCAGCGCCTGCCGCGCGGCGCGCGCGCGCGTCATCCACCGCACGCAGGCGATGGTGGCCAGCGCCGCGCCGGCCGCCAGCACAAGGCGTCCGCCGCGCTGCATGAAGCCGGACCACGTGGCCGACAGACTGGCCTCGCTGTACTGGGCGTCCAGCGCCGCCACCAGCGTGGCCGGCAGGTCCAGCGCCGCCAGCGCCAGCGCCAGCGGCAGGCCCCCCGCCAGTCGCCACGCCACGGTGCGGCGCGAATCCGCGGGCCACGCCACGAGGACCGCGAACAAGACGGTCCAGGCGACGAAGGGCGGCCACAGCAGCGTGGAGGCCTCGATGCGGCCGCGCGCATCCGGCAGCAGGAGGCCGGCACGGGTCGCGACCGGCCGCGCCAGGGTGGCCGTGACGGCCACCACCGAGTCGCGGCCTGCGCGCGTGACGCGCACATCGAGCACGCGCAGTTCCGGGGTCAGCCAGGCGACCTGTGCGCGATACAGCGGCAACAGCGACTCGGTCAGGGGCAGGGCGGCGGCTGTGAACAGTGCCGCACAGGCGAGGAGCGCCAGCGCCGCGCGGCGCAGGGTGGCCTGTGTTCCTTGGCTCTGCGCGTCGGCGGGCGGGCCGGGGCTTGCGGTGGGGCGCGTCATGGGCAGCCATACAGTATCGCGCCGCGCGATTGCCGGCGCGTGACATCGCAGCGCAACCTACCGGCTTGGTCCGAACACTCGGCTGCGCAGCGGACTCCGACAAAATCGCAGGGTGGCGCATGAGGGTGGGAGTGTCGGACCTGAGAAGGTACCGACCCGGTAATAGTGACGAATGTGTGACTTGATGGATGCATGAATAGTCCTTTCGGATCATGTATCGATGATCCGAAAGGTTCTGACTTCGTGGCGCGAGCGGTTCATCACCATGTCATGGGAGGTACATATCTTCACTCGCGTACCGGCCTTGCGGTGCGCGCTCCCCGCGCTCCGGCCGGACTCCGGTTCCACGAATCACACCCACACTCCTGGCATGACAAGGCGCAACCCCACGGCGCGTGCGCGCGGCTTCACTCTTCTCGAACTGCTGGTCGTCATGGTCATCATCGGCCTCCTGGCGGGCTACGTCGGGCCGCGCCTCTTCTCGCAGATCGGCAAGTCCGAGGTCAAGGCGGCGCGCGCGCAGATCGCCGCGCTCGAGTCGGCGCTGGACCAGTACCGCCTCGACACCGGGCGCTATCCAACCACCGAGCAGGGCCTGGCCGCGCTCATGGCGCGCCCTGCCAGCGAGACGCGCTGGGCCGGGCCCTACCTGCGCAAGAAGATCCCGGACGATCCCTGGGGCAAGCCTTATGTCTATCGCCAGCCCGGCGAGCATGGCGAGTTCGATCTCCTGTCGCTGGGTCGCGACGGCCAGCCCGGCGGCAGCGGCGACGCCGCCGACGTGACCAACTGGTAAGACCCGAGGGTCCATGCGCTTTCAGGCCAGAGTCGTCGAGCCCGGCGGTGCGGTTGCCTCAATCGAGGTCGCCGCCGGGGATGCCGCTGAAGCCAGCGCGCGCCTGATCGCCGAGGGATTCGGTGTCCTTTCGCTGCGGCGCAAGGGGCGCGGCGGTCGCGGCGAGGCCGGCATCGCGCTCACCCAGTTCGCACAGGAGCTGCGCGCCCTGCTGGAAGCCGGCGTGGCGCTCATCGAGGCCATCCAGACCTTGGGCGAGAAGGAACCGCGCCCGGTGGCGCGCGCCCTCCTGCGCGCCGTCGAAGGTGCGCTCGCGGAGGGGCGCAGCTTCTCGGCCGCGCTCGAGGCGCAGGGCGGCGCGTTCCCGCCGCTCTTCGTGGCGACCGTGCGCGCCAGCGAGCGCACCGGCAGCCTGGCCGAGGCGCTGGAGCGCTATCACCTGTACCGCACGCAGCAGGAGGCGGTCAAAAGCCGCCTCATCGGCGCGGCCATCTACCCGGTGCTGC
>JBJXGS010000117.1:0-21525 GCA_046160545.1 Burkholderiales bacterium | reverse complement strand
GCGGCAGCCTCGCGCGACACCGTCACCTGCACGCCATGGCGCGCCAGGTACAACGCGATGTCGGCGCCCGGCGAGGCACCGTGGCCGTCCGGACTAGGACTGGCATCGCCGGTGATGACCGTGACCTTCTTCGCCCGCGTTAGCAGCGGCAGCGCGTCGGTGACTGCGCGGGTGGCCTCGCGGGTCGCACTCCACGCGACCACCGCGTGGTTGCCTATGCTCTTGAAGGAGCCCGTGTACGGGACCATGAGTACCGGCCGGCCGCAGGCAAGAATGGCGTGATCGGGAAACTCGAGGTCGGCCGGGTCAAGTGCGACCTGCGGATCCGGCTGGCCCATGACCACCAGGTCGGCGTAACGCGCATGCGTGGCAAGCCCGCTGACCGGGTCGCCGCCCAAGGTGCGCGCTTCGGCGCCGGTGATGCCGCGGCGCACAGCGGCCTCGCTGAACACTCCGCAGGCCGCGCGCGCCTCCTCGGAGGCACGTTCGATGCGCGCGCGGGCAATGTCCTCGCCCACGTAACTCTGCACATAGGGCGGCAGGCGCGGAATATGGAAATGGTTGAGCCCCACCAGGTGCGCGCCAAAGTCCAGTGCCAGTTGCATGGCGACCTCGGCCGGCGCATCGCGCTTTGCGTCGAGCCAGACGGCGATGTTCTTGTAGGTCATGTCGCATCCCCCACGTAGATGGTGATGCCGCCAGTGTGCCCGCCCGGCCGGCGCGGGGCTTGACCTATATCAGTCCCCGCGCAGGGGTTCAATCTCGAAACGAGGGGTCCTCGCGATCCAGCATGCGCAGAAGCGCCGGCCATTCCAGGCGCCCGAGCGGGCTCTGAGTGTCGCTGTACTCTTCAAAACGCGTGTCCGTAAAGCTGTGCGCGGCGATGGCCTCGGCCACCCCCGCGCCGGGTCGCGACAGCGCGGCGCCGCTGGCCATCGCATCGACTTGCGCCTGCATGGCTTTCTCGAGGTGCCACATCATGGAAAACGCCTGTGCCACCGTCCGGCCAGCGACCAGCGTGCCGTGGTTGCGCAGGATCAGGATCGGTTTCTCGCCCAGGTCTTCCGCGAGGCGGCGGCGTTCGTCCAGCCCCAGCGCGAACCCTTCGCTTGCGTGATAGCCGATGCGACCATGGAACATCATGGCATGCTGAGTCAGCGGCAGGAGGCCGCATTCCATCATCGACACCGCCATGCCGGCACGGGTATGGGAGTGGATAACGCAGCCGGCATCGGGCCGCGCGGCGTGAATCGCGCTGTGGATCACGAACCCGGCGCGGTGGATGCGGTGCGGCGAGTCGCCCACCTTGTTGCCGTCGAGATCGATCTTGACCAGCGAAGAAGCGGTGATCTCGTCGAACATCCAGCCGAAGGGATTGAGTAGAAAATGCCCGTCCTCGCCGGGCACGCGCGCCGAGATGTGGGTGTAGATGAGGTCGGTCCAGCCGTAGCGGGCAGCCAGTCGATAGCAGGCTGCGAGATCGACGCGTGCCTCCCACTCGGCGGCTGACATCTTGCCGGCGCGATCAAGTTGGGCTACACCACCATGCTGCATTGCGCTGGACATGCATCACCTCACCGTTCGATTCAAGACCCCGGATCGCGCATCGCAGGAGACGCGAACGCTCTCCCATTTTGCCATTTGCCAAGTCCGGAAAGACGTTCCCGTGCCCGAGGGTGAGTGCGCCGTCAGAAAAACGGGCCCGCAAGGGCCCGTTTCCATTTAACCCGCCAGCCAGCGCGGACTCCGCTGGTGATCAGATCTTGTTGTCGGTCTGCGGATTGAAGCGCTCGCTCTTGTCGAAGAGCTTGTTGAGGGCGCTCACATAGGCCTTGGCCGAGGCGACGATGACGTCGGTATCGGCGCCCACGCCATTGACGATGCGCCCGCCTCTTGACAAGCGCACGGTCACCTCGCCCTGGCTGTCGGTGCCCTGGGTGACGGCGTTGACCGAGTAGAGCACCAGCTCGGCCTCGCTCTTGGCGATCGACTCGATGGCCTTGAAGGTGGCATCCACCGGGCCTGATCCATTGGCCTCGGCACGCTTCTCCTGCCCGGCCTCGGTGAGCGTGACGGTGGCGCTAGGTGTCTCGCCCATCTCGGAGGCCTGCTTCATGGCGATCAGCTTGTAGTGCTCGTCGGTGTCGTGCTGGTCGGCGAAGAGCATTTGAATATCTTCGTCGAAGATGTCGGCCTTCTTGTCGGCCAGATCCTTGAACTTGGCGAACGCTTCGTTGACCTGCACCTGAGACTCCAGCTCGATGCCGAGCTGCTCCAGGCGCTGGCGAAAGGCGTTGCGCCCCGACAACTTGCCCAGCACGATGCGGTTGGTGCTCCAGCCGACATCCTCGGCGCGCATGATTTCGTAGGTGTCGCGCGCCTTCAACACACCGTCCTGGTGTATGCCGGAGGCGTGCGCGAAGGCGTTGGCGCCGACCACTGCCTTGTTCGGCTGCACCACGAAGCCGGTGATCTGCGAGACCAGGCGCGAGGCTGGCACGATCTGTGACGGGTCGATGCGTGTGTCGAGCTTGAAGAAATCGCGCCGGGTACGCACCGCCATCACCACCTCCTCGAGCGAAGTATTGCCGGCGCGCTCGCCCAGGCCGTTGATGGTGCACTCGACCTGGCGCACGCCGCCGATGGTCACCGCGGCCAGCGAGTTCGCTACCGCCATGCCGAGGTCATTGTGGCAATGCGCCGACCAGACCGCCTTGTCGCTGTTGGGAATGCGCGTACGCAGGGTCTTGAAGAACTCGCCATAGAGTTCCGGCACCGCATAGCCGACAGTGTCGGGCACGTTGATGGTGGTGGCGCCTTCCTTGATCACTGCCTCCAGGACGCGGCACAGGAAATCCATTTCCGAGCGGTAGCCGTCCTCGGGCGAGAACTCGACGTCCGGGCACTGGTTGCGCGCATAGCGCACCGCGAGTTTGGCCTGCTCGAACACCTGGTCGGGTGTCATGCGCAGCTTCTTCTCCATGTGCAGGGGGCTGGTGGCGATGAAGGTGTGCACGCGCCAGGACTTGGCGCCCTTCAAGGCATCGATGCCGCGCTGGATATCGCGATCGTTGGTGCGGCACAGACCGGCGACGGTGCAGTCCTTGATCGCGGCGGCAATCGCCTTGACGGCCTCGAAATCACCGTTTGACGAGGCGGGAAAGCCGGCCTCGATGACATCGACCTTGAGTTTCTCCAGCAACCGGGCGATGCGCAGTTTCTCTTCCTTGGTCATCGAGGCGCCGGGGCTCTGCTCTCCATCGCGCAAGGTGGTGTCGAAAATGATCAAGCGGTCGTCAGCCATGCTGGTCTCCTGGGGTGGGATGAGATCCGGGCGAGTGGAGAACGCAATGGGGCTCATGGCCCTTTGGCGCCGCTCTACTACCCGAATTGTGGGGAAGGGGATTTAGCGCGCGCGGCGCAGCAGCAGCCCCGGCAGAAGCAGGGCGCCGTCTAGCAAGACAATGGCAATGAGGTTGAAGCGAGCCATAGACTGGAAATGTAGCGCGTTTGCCGCAGCCGTGCAAGCGGGTTGTTGTTTTTTGTCGAAACGGTAAACCGCCCCCTCGGAACGCTGGATTGCACTCTTGATCGAGATTGCGCGGCGCTAGAATGCCTCGGTTCCAGCACAGACCAAAACGAGGATGAATCGAGCATGCAGACCATCGACACGGGCACGCAGGACCTGGAAGCGAACCTCGCCGAAGGTGTATTGACCCTGACCATGAATAGGCCCGAGGCGCGCAACGCGCTGTCACGCTCCATGCTCGATGCTCTGGCGAAACAACTGGCAGCGGCCGAACTCGACAGCGACGTGAAATGCATCGTTCTGACCGGCGCGGGCAAGGGATTCTGCGCCGGCGGGGACGTCAAGGGCATGGCCGCCGCCGGCGACGGAACGGTGGGCAGCAACAGCATCGACGCGGCCATCCATCGGCAGCGCTTGAGTCACCACGCGACTGCCGGCAAGCTTTTCAAGATGCCCAAACCGACGCTGGCGGCGCTGCCCGGACCGGCGGCCGGCGCGGGTCTTTCGCTGGCTTTGGCCTGCGACATGCGCATCATGGCGAGCAACGCCATCCTCACCACCGCCTTTGCGCGGGTGGGTTTTTCGGGCGACTACGGCGGCACCTATTTCCTGACGCAGTTGGTCGGTTCGGCCAAGGCCCGCGAGATGTACTTTCTGTCCGACCGGGTCGGTGCAGATGAAGCACTGCGCATGGGCCTCACCAATTGGGTGTGCGCACCTGAAGATCTGCAGGCCAGGACCCGTGAGATCGCGTTGCGCCTGGCCAATGGCCCGACGGTGGCTTTCCGTTACATGAAGGAAAACCTCAATCGCGCAATGGCCGGCGATGCGGACGATTGCCTGGATCTGGAAGCCACGCACCATATCCATTGCGGACAGACCGAAGACCATCGCGAAGCGACCAAGGCGTTTGTCGCCAAGCGCGAGCCCCAGTTCAAGGGGCGTTAGGCGCTACAAGACCCAGCCGCTACGGACAGATGCGGCGCAAACTGCATCGCGCCTGACCATCCCGCCTCAATCCATGCGATCCAGCGCCGTCATACTTGATCAACTTTTGCGCTTGCCGATCGATACCGATCCGGTACAGACGGTCGATGCCTGGTGGCCGCGCCAGCAGGGCAGGATCGTCGGCGCGTCGAGCACGATCGAAGGTGCAGTCATGGGCGGCTACGCGGCTGATCGGGTCGCCTGGGCGTTCGGAGCCGGCTACCAGGCTGCGCTACGACAACTGGATCCCACCCTCCCCGAGGAGCAGGTCGCCTGCCTGTGCGTGACCGAGGCAGGCGGCAACACCCCGCGCGCCATCGCCTCCACACTCACACCGGACGGCGCGGGCTTTCGACTCGACGGCCACAAGAAGTGGAGCACGCTGGGGCCCGCGGGTGCGTGCCTGATCGTCGTCGCACGCCTGGTCGATGGCGAGACCCCGGCGCGTCCTACGCTCAAGGCGGTGCGCGTGACGGCCGGACAACCGGGCTTGCGCGTTGTCACCATGCCGCCGCCGCGCTTCGTGCCCGAGCTGCCGCACGCCGAAGTACACCTGGAGGGTGTGCAGATCGCGGCTGATGCTGTCCTGCCAGGCGACGGCTATACCGCGGTCGTCAAGCCGTTTCGCAGCATCGAAGACATCCATGTCAGCGCGGCCGTCCTGGCACATCTGTTGCGCGAGGCACGCCGCCTCGCCTGGTCTGCAACCTGGATGGCCGAATGCGCCGCGACGCTGGACTCGTTGGTCAACCTTGCCGGCAGCGACCCTTTGGGTACAGCGACCCACATTGCGCTGGAAGGCGCCTTGATCGCCACAAATCGTCTTTACGCCGCCGCTGATCTCAGCTTTGCCGCTTCCAGCGATAGCGGGGCCGCCGCGCGCTGGGCGCGCGACCGTTCCTTGTTTCAAGTGGCGGGCACGGCGCGCAAAGCCAGGTTCAAGCGCGCCTGCGAGATCGCCGGCCTGCCGGCGCCACAATAAGCATCGCTTCTAATCCTTCCTGATTGCGAGCCAGACCATGCACGAACTGCTCATCCGTGGTGCCCAGGTGTATGACGGCCTGGGCAATCCGCCTGTATTCGCTGATGTCGCCGTCGATGCCGGGCGCGTGAGCAGCATCGGGACCACGCGCGCCACGGCGCGCGAAACGGTCGACGCCGGCGGGCTGGCCTTGATGCCCGGCATCGTCGACTTGCATACCCATTACGACGCGCAGATCACCTGGGATCGCAGCATGTCGCCCTCACCCGCGCTGGGCGTCACCACGGCGGTGATGGGCAACTGCGGCTTCGGCATCGCCCCCTGTCCCGCGCAGTTGCGCGAGACCATGATGAAGAACCTGTCCGTTGTCGAGGGCATGGACCTGACGGCGCTCCTGACCGGAGTGCGCTGGGAGTTCGAAACCTTCGCTGAGTACATGGCGCAATTGCGCCGCATCGGGCCGTATCTCAATACGGCAGTCTTTGCCGGACACTCGGTGATCCGCACCACAGTCATGGGCGAGGCCGCGTCCGAACGTGTCGCGCCGAGTACGGCCGAACTCGATGCGATGCGCCGCCTGGTGCGCGAAGCCATGGACGCCGGCGCCATCGGATTCGCCTCCTCGTTCTCGCCCAACCACAGCGGCTTCGCCGGTCGCCCCATGCCTTCGACCATCGCAAGCGATGGGGAACTGCGTGCCCTGACGGGTGTCTTGGGTGAGGTCGGGCGCGGCGTCTTCATGAGCGCGACCGGCCCGCGTGCGACACCGGCGGTCATGGAGTCCATCGCGCAGGAGAACGGCCGTCCAGCCTTCATCTCGACGGTCCTCACGATGTACAACGAGGCCGCGCCCGAGCGGGCAATGACTTATTACGAGGCCTGCGCCGCGGCACAGGATCGCGGCCACGAGGTCGTGATCCTGTCGAATTGCCAGCCGCTCTCGTTTGACTTCACACTCGACGACCCCTACGTGATGCTGTCGCACTCGGCCTTTGACGCGATCAAGGGTCTGGATCATGCGGGTCGCAAGAACGTTTACGCCGACGCGGGTTTCCGTGCCCGCTTTCGCGCCGACCTGGCTCAACCCAAGCCAGGCATCATCTTTCTCGGCAACTGGGAACGCATCGAGGTCAGCATTGCAGCGCAGCCGGGCAACAAGTCATGCGAGGGCCGGAGCATCGCGGCGCTCGCGCAGGCGCGCGGCTGCGATCCGGTGGACCTGTTCTGCGACCTGGCACTCGAAGAGGACCTGGCCACCCACTTCCTCGGCAAGTTCTACCAGAACGATGATGACATGGTCGCGCCGCTGCTCAAGCACCGCGCCGGGGTGATCACCCTGTCGGATGCCGGCGCACACCTGATCTACATGTGCGACGCCGGATTCGGTCTGCACTTTCTCGGCCACTGGGTGCGCGATACCGGGCACTTCCAGCTTGCCGAGGGTATACGGCGCCTCACCAGCGATCCCGCGCGACGCTTTCGCATTCCCGAGCGTGGCCGTCTGGCGGTCGGGGCCCCGGCCGACATGCTGCTCTTCGACCCGACGCGGGTTGGCATCTCGCGGCCACGCGTGGTGGCCGACCTGCCGGGCGGCGGATCGCGGACAGTGCGCGACCCCCTGGGCGTGCATGGCGTATGGGTCAACGGAGTCAGGGTGCACGACGGCAACGACTACGCCCGACTGGCCCATGGCCCCGGCAAGGTCTTGGACAGGTTCGACATCTAGCCAGGAGGAATCGCCATGCTTCACAAACTCATCACCATCGTCTCGGTAGCCCTCTTCGCAAGTGGCGCTTTGCCGGCAGCCGCGCAGGTCTGGCCCAACAAGCCGATACGGATGATCGTAGCGTTTCCGCCCGGCGGGCCGACCGACATCGTCGCACGGGTGCTGGCGCAGAAGCTGGGCGAGCAACTTGGCCAGCAGCTGCTGGTCGACAACAAGCCTGGCGCGGGTGGCAACATCGGTGCCGAGCTCGCAGCCAAGGCAGCGGGCGACGGTTACACGATTTTCTACAACACCTCTGCAATCGTCATCAATCCGGCCCTGTACGGCCGCGCCAGCTATGACACCCTCAAGGATTTCACCCCGGTGGCGCTGACCGCAGCCATTCCGATGGTGCTGGTGGTGAACCCACAGGTGCCCGCCCGCACCATGAAGGAGTTCGTCGAGCACGTGCGGGCGCGTGCCGGGCAGATCAACTATTCGTCTTCTGGTAGTGGCACCATCACCCACCTGGCGAGCGCGATGCTGGCCTCGCACATGGGCCTGGCCGCGACCCACGTCCCGTACAAGGGCAGCGCGCCGGGCCTGGTGGACCTGGCCGCCGGGCAAACGCAGTTCATGACTGACACGATCAACACCGCGCTGCCTTACATCAAGGATGGGCGGCTGCGCGGCATCGCCGTCACCAGCCTGCGGCGCTCCACGGTCCTGCCCGACCTGCCAACGTTCAGTGAATCCGGCCTGCCGGGCTTCGACGCCGCAGCCTGGCAGGGCGTGGTGGTGCCGGCCGGCACAACGGCTGAGATCGTCGCGCGGCTCAACGGGGAAATCAACAAGGCATTGACCGACACCGGGGTGCGTACCCGGCTAGCAGCGCAGGGCGCGGATGTATTCGGTGGCAGCGCCGCCGAATACGCCTCCTATATTCGTTCCGAGATGCCGCGCTGGGCCAAGGCGGTCAAGGATTCGGGCGCGAAGGCAGAGTAGCCCACCCGGTGGGCGGTTGCTCCAGCCTGTAGCGATTACCGCTCAAGGTACAGGCGGTTTCTTGACGATGTCGGAAGCGCGCTTGCCGCGCGCGTAGTTCCAGGCCCACAGCACATAGCCCGACAGGCCGTAGACGACGAACAGGCTGAAAAGCGTCAGGGGCGGATAAGAGGAAATCACGAACATCGCAATGCCGAGGAGAAAGATCACGATCACCGGCACACGACGAGTGCGACTGATGTCCTTGAAGCTGTAGAACGGCACGCTGGAGACCATGGCGATGCCGGCATATACGGCGATGAACCAGCCGACATGGCGCAGGTAGTACTCGTCGAGCGGGAATTTGTTGTCATGCGCCAGCCAGACGAATCCGACCAGCAGCGCCGCCGCGGCCGGGCTGGGCATGCCTTGGAAAAAACGCTTGTCGACAACGTCGATATTGGTGTTGAAACGCGCCAGGCGCAAGGCGGTCGCGGCGCAATACACGAAGGCTGCGAACCAGCCCCAGCGGCCGAAGGGTTCCAGACCCCACTGGTAGACGATCAGTGCCGGCGCGGCCCCGAAGGAAACCATGTCAGCCAGGCTGTCGTATTCGGCGCCGAAATCGCTTTGGGTGTGCGTCAAGCGCGCCACGCGACCATCCAGCGAATCCATGACCATGGCGATGAAAATGGCGATGCAGGAGCGCTCGAAATCGCCGCCCATCGCCATGACGATCGCGTAGAACCCGCAAAAAAGGCAGGCCGTGGTGAATGCGTTGGGCAGCAGGTAGACGCCGCGACGCCTGAGTGCACGGGCGCGTCCGGGATCCGGGGCAGGATCTAGGGTTGGCAAGGGTTTTCTCGTGGTTGGCGCCAGTGGCGGATTCAGGGCTTCTTGTCTTCCTCGCGCGCGCGCTCGACGCCTTGCTGGATCGCGGCATTGGCACCCGAAGTCGCCTTGTCGATTGCCTGCTTCGGGGCGTTGCCAAGTTCCTTGGCAGCCTTGGACTCGGGGACCCTGTCTCCGCAGCCAGCAACGAGCAGTATCGCCATGGCGAGAATGGCGGCAAGCCGACGCGCACCAAACATGTCGAGTGACTCCCAGCGGCGGGACATCCGCACATCCCAATTGTAAGCGCGGCTCGTTACCGAGTACGGAGCCAGGCTGCCGACGCCGACCGCAACGATCAGGTGCATCGAGCGACAACTCGGGCCAGCCATCAAGGCCGACCCGGATTTCGCATCAGTTGCGCGAGCGGTCGACCAGTGCCTTCTGTTTGATCCAGGGCATCATCGCGCGCAGTTTCTCGCCGACGATCTCGACGGAATGCTCGGCACCAAGACGACGGCGCGACAGCAGAGTGGGCGCCCCCGCGCGGTTCTCGTTGATGAAGCTCTTGGCGTATTCGCCGGTCTGGATGTCCTTCAGGATCTGCTTCATGACCTGCTTGGTCTCTTCGGTGATGATGCGCGGCCCGCTGACGTACTCACCGTATTCCGCGTTGTTCGAGATCGAGTAGTTCATGTTGGCGATGCCGCCTTCGTAGATCAGGTCGACGATCAGCTTGAGTTCGTGCAGGCACTCGAAATAGGCCATCTCGGGCGCATAGCCGGCCTCGACCAGGGTCTCGTAGCCGGCCTTGATGAGTTCGACCGTCCCACCACAAAGGACGACTTGTTCGCCGAACAGGTCGGTCTCGGTCTCTTCGCGGAAATTGGTCTCGATCACGCCCGCACGCGCACCGCCGATTGCCGCCGCGTACGAAAGCGCCAGATCGCGCGCCTTCTTGCTCGGATTCTGGTGTATGGCGATCAGCATGGGCACACCGCCGCCGGCTGCATAGGTCGAGCGCACCGTGTGGCCGGGCGCCTTGGGCGCAATCATGACCACGTCCAGGTCGGCGCGCGGCGACACCTGTCCATAGTGGATAT
The DNA here is from genome assembly GCA_046160545.1 of Burkholderiales bacterium. GTDB lineage: Bacteria > Pseudomonadota > Gammaproteobacteria > Burkholderiales > JAEUOS01 > JAEUOS01. The sequence continues at coordinate 11,404 of JBJXGS010000117.1, read as the reverse complement.
TGAAGCCATGCGCGAAAGCGAGCGTCGCGCCTTTGCGCAGATTCGGCTCGACATCCGACTTGTAGGTCGCCGCGATGTGCTCGTCGGGCATGAGCATGATGACGAAGTCGGCACCCTTGACCGCGGCCGCGACGTCAGCCACCTTGAGACCTGCTTTCTTCACCTTGTCCCACGACGGTCCACCCTTGCGCACACCGACGGTCACTTTGACCCCGGAGTCGTTCAGGTTTTGCGCGTGCGCGTGCCCCTGCGAGCCGTAACCAACGATGGTGACCTTCTTGCCCTTGATCAGGCTCAGGTCGGCGTCCTTGTCGTAATAAACCTTCATGCTTCTCTCCTTCCTCAGAAAAAATGTTTGGAAAATCAGACTTTCAGGACGCGCTCGCCGCGGCCTATGCCCGACACACCGGTACGTACCGTCTCCAGGATCATCGAGCGATCGATACCCTCGATGAAGGCGTCCATCTTGGCAACGTCCCCGGTGAGTTCGATGGTGTAGGTCTTGTCGGTGACGTCGATGATGCGACCGCGGAAGATTTCCGCCATGCGCTTCATCTCTTCGCGCTCCTTGCCGGTGGCGCGCACCTTGACCAGCATGAGTTCGCGCTCGATGTGCGCGCCCTCGGACAGATCGACCACCTTGACAACTTCGATGAGGCGGTTCAAATGCTTGGTGATCTGCTCGATGACGTCGTCCGACCCTTTGGTGACGATGGTCATGCGCGACAGCGAAGCATCCTCGGTGGGCGCGACCGTTAGGGTCTCGATGTTGTAGCCACGCGCCGAGAACAGTCCGGCGACGCGCGATAACGCCCCCGCCTCGTTCTCGACCAATATGGAAATGATGTGGCGCATCAGAGCTCCTCTGATCCGAGGAGCATGCTGGTCAGGCCCTTGCCGGCCTGCACCATCGGCCAGACGTTCTCCTTGGGATCGGTAAGGAAGTCCATGAACACGCAACGATCCTTCAGCCGCAGCGCCTCGCGGATGGCGCCCTCGACGTCGCCAGGCTTCTTGATCTGCATGCCGACATGACCATAGGCCTCGGTAAGCTTGACGAAGTCGGGCAGGGCATCGACGTAGGACTCGGAGTAACGCGAGCCGTATTCGATTTGCTGCCACTGGCGCACCATGCCCAGGTAACCGTTGTTGAGGTTCAGCACCTTGACCGGCAGACGGTATTGCTTGCAGGTGGACAGTTCCTGGATGCACATCTGGATCGAGGCTTCGCCGGTAATGCAGGCGACCGTCGCGTCGGGATGCACCATCTGCACGCCCATCGCAGCCGGCAGGCCGAAGCCCATCGTCCCCAGCCCGCCCGAATTGATCCAGCGCCGCGGCCGGTCAAACTTGTAGAACTGCGCCGCCCACATCTGGTGCTGGCCCACGTCCGAGGTTACGTAGGCGTCACCGCCGGTGATCTCCCAGAGTTTTTCTACAACGAACTGGGGCTTGATCAGTTCGCTCTTGCGGTCGTAGGCCAGGCAATCCTTGGCGCGCCAGTCATCGATCTGCTTCCACCAGTCAGCCAGCGCAGCAGCGTCGGGCTTCTGCCCCGACGAGTCGATGAGCTTGAGCATTTCCTGCAGAACGTCGCGCACGTCGCCGACGATGGGCACATCGACCTTGACACGCTTGGAAATGGAAGATGGGTCGACATCGACGTGGATGATCTGGCGCTCGTGCTTGGCGAAATCGGCTGGATTGCCGATCACGCGGTCGTCAAAGCGCGCGCCGATGGCGATCAGCACATCGCACTTCTGCATTGCCCAGTTGGCCTCGTAGGTGCCGTGCATGCCGGGCATGCCGACAAACTTGCGATCGGTGGCGCGATAACCACCCAGACCCATCAAGGTGTTGGTGCACGGGTAGCCGAGTTTGTCGACGAATTCATTCAACTCCGGCGCCGCGTTGGCGAGGATCACGCCACCGCCGGTGTAGATCATCGGCCGTTTGGCCGACAGGATCATCTGCACCGCCTTCTTGATCTGCCCGCTGTGACCCTTGACGACCGGGCGATACGAGCGCATCTCGACCTCGCCCGGATAGGAGAAGCTGGCCTTCTTGGCGGTCACGTCCTTGGGAATGTCGACCAGCACCGGCCCGGGCCGACCCGAGGCAGCGACATAAAAGGCCTTCTTGATCGTCGCAGCCAGGTCGCGCACGTCCTTGACCAGGAAGTTGTGCTTGACCACCGGGCGCGTAATACCTACGGTGTCGCATTCCTGGAACGCATCCAGGCCGATCGCATGCGTCGGCACCTGGCCGGACAGGATGACCAGCGGAATCGAGTCCATGTAGGCCGTGGCAATGCCGGTCACCGCGTTGGTGACACCGGGGCCGGAGGTGACCAGGCATACGCCGACCTTCTCAGAGGAACGCGAATACGCGTCGGCGGCGTGCACTGCCGCCTGCTCGTGGCGCACCAGGATGTGCTTGACGCTATCCTGCTTGAACAATTCGTCGTATATGTACAGGACCGCGCCGCCGGGATAGCCGAACACATGTTCGACATTCTCGGCCTGCAGGCAACGCACGACGATCTGCGCGCCGGTCAGTTCTTCGTTAGCGGACATCGAAAATTAGCCTCATGAAAGAGCCCAGGGAAAAGCAGCGTTTGCCGGCGCCAGGACAGCCCGGCCAGCCGGAACATTCGTTCGCTCTGATGAAGCAAATCAAGGCAGGATTCCGGCCGAATCGGCGCGAAAACCCGATAACAGGGCCGCAGTGCCACGTTCACGGGTAAGGTGACGCCGCGGGCGTTGTGTCGGCCTTGTGAGCCTCAAACTCCTGCCATCATACCGGTTTGGCCGCAATTGGTCAAAGCAAGGCTGGCATGGCAGGGCACAACCGGGGGTCCGGCGCGTCAAAATTGTGCGGGACCGACTGTAAAAGCCTGTCAAAGGTGCGCCAAAACGGTGATTTGGTCCGTTGCGGTGGCATAATCGCCCGCGAATCGCCCGTCCCGCGAGCGCACCCTGGCCTCTCCCCAAGAGCTTTCGTCATTTCTCGCCGAAGTTGAGCGTCGCGCCTTCAAGCAGGCTGCGTACGCAGTGCGCGACAGGGACGCTGCGCTGGACATCGTGCAGGACGCCATGATGCGCTTGTCCGAGAAATATGGCGACCGGCCGGCACAGGAATTGCCTCTGTTGTTCCAGAGGATCCTGCAAAACGCGATTCGCGACCATTTCCGGCGAACCAAGGTTCGATCCTACTGGACGACGCTGTTCTCATCGCTCGGACCGACTGACGGGTCGGACGCCCAGGATTTCGACCCGCTGGAAACTTTGGAGGGGGAACCGGGGTCGAAGTCTGCAGAAAGTGCCGAGGACCTGGTTCAGCGCGAGCAGATCATGGCCTTGATCGAGAAGGAAATTCAGCGGCTTCCCGAGCGTCAACGAGAAGCCTTCCTGTTGCGTTACTGGGAGGAGTTGGACGTCGCCGAAACCGCCGCAGTCATGGGTTGTTCCGAGGGAAGTGTCAAAACACACTGTTCTCGTGCCACCCACGCCTTGGCCCTGGCCCTAAAATCCAAGGGAGTTTCGTTGTGAGCGCCCACACACATTTATCATGACTACCACCCCCGAACTTCACCGTGAATTGCGGACCGCCCTTGCCGTAAAGCGGTACCTGGATGCTTCCGCAGCCCGCCTCCCTGATGGCGCGGCCGAGAGGCTGCGCGCCGCGCGCGAGCGCGCGCTGATTGTGCAAAAGCGCGAAGCCGTTGGCGGCATGGCCCTGGCGGGTGGGCGTGGTTCGTTTGGCATTGACTGGATTTGGCGCATCGCTCCGATCGTCGTGCTGGTCGTCGGGCTTTTCGGCATAAAGATGTGGCATGAGGCGCGCCTGGCTGAGGAAAACCTGGATATCGACACGCGCATCCTGCTCGATGAAGTGCCTCCCAACGCATATCTCGACAAAGGCTTCGGCGCCTGGCTCTCGCGTCAGGGGCAGTGATGGCAACTGCGTTCCCGCTCCCCGGCGCGCCTGCCCTGATGCGCGCGTTTCTCGCGGTCGTCGCCGGCCTTTTGGTCTTCATGACCTCGGTGCCCGCTACTGCGCAGGTCCTGAGCCAGCCAAAGTGGGCACAGCTGTCGCCAGAGCGCCGGGCCGTACTCGCGCCGCTGGTCGGCGAGTGGGACAAGCTAAACGATACCCTTCGCAGGAATTGGATCGCTCTGGCTGATCGCTATCGGGAAATGTCGCCCGAGGAGCAAAAACGCGCACAGTCGCGCATGGCGGAATGGGCGCGTTTGACGCCCGAGCAGCGGCGCGTCGCGCGCGACAATTTCCGCAAGGCGCAGGAACTGCCCCCGGAGCGCAAGGCGGCCGAGTGGCAGGAGTATCAGTTGCTGGCTCCGATCCAGAAGAAAAAATTGGCCGCAACTGCCGAGGCGCAAAAACCGGCGGTCCAGAAAGCCCAGAAGCGGGAAGCGGAGCGCAAGAGTACTGCGATGGCGAAAAAGCCCCCTGGGAAGCACCAGGAGAACGCAATCCGGCCAAATCCTGACACCACGCCCGAAGGGGCGTTGGCCGCGACCGACACCGCCCCGCTGGCGATCACGGCACCTGCCGAAACACCGGTGCCCATAGCCTCTCCCGCGACGACGCAGTCGGGGCCGGCCGACAAGGCCAATTAGGCGTTGTCTCAGAAAGATTTCAAACCCGCTGCGGGCGAGGGTCGCCTTGCGAGCATTCCGTCCGCGCCTACCCATTCGACACCGCGCCTGCGCCGCCGCCTGGCGAGCATGGTCTACGAATCACTGCTGCTGTTCGGGGTGATTTTCATTCCCGCGTACCTGTTCTCGGCATTGGCCCAGTTTCGCGGCGATCCTGCCTCGCCCCTGCGTTACGGCTTCCAGATGACGATTCTGGCCGCTCTGGGGACGTACTTCGTCTGGTGCTGGCGCCGCGGAGGCCAGACCTTGCCCATGAAGACATGGAAGTTCCGCCTCGAAGACAGTCGCGGAGGAACAGCCTCCCTGGCGCGCTGTGTCAGCCGTTACACACTGACCTGGGCCGGTCCCTTGTTGGGCCTCCTGGTCTACAAGTTTCTGGTGGTCGCAACCGGATTCGGAACCGCCAGGTTCTCCTACGCTGCTTTCCTGATCGCCCTGCCGTTCTTTTTCACCAATTTCCTCTGGGCACTGGTTGATCGCGACCGTCAGTTCCTGCACGACAGGTTGGCAGGGACGCGCCTGGCCATGCTTGGCTAGTCCGCCGATCACACGTCTGCCGCTCGACGTCGCAGCTTGGCCCGGCGCGCGAATGCGGTAAGCTTTTCAAGTTACCCATTCCCTGGCCATCCCCATGAACTACGCACGCCTGCGCCGCTTCGTCCAGGCCATGACCCGCTCAGTCGAAAGCATGGGCGAAGAGCCCGCCCTGCTTGCGGCTGGTCAGCCCTTGCTTGCCGACCTCATCACCCACGACGACTGGCTGCCCGAGGAATTTGCCCGCGCTCACGCGGACAAGTATCAGCAGTACCTGCTGTACTGCGATCCCTTCGAGCGCTTTTCGCTGGTGAGTTTCGTCTGGGGTCCAGGGCAGAAGACTCCGGTCCACGACCACACGGTCTGGGGCATGGTCGGCGTCATGCGCGGCAGGGAGCGCTGTGAGGAGTACGCAAAGAGCGGTGGTCGCCTGGTCAAGGCGGGCGAACACGTCGTGGCACCCGGCAGCATCGATCTGGTGAGTCCGACCTTGGGCGATATACACGTGGTAAGCAACGCCGATCCTGCAAATGTTTCGGTCAGCATCCACTGCTACGGCGCCAATATCGGTGCGGTCCGCCGCCACGTCTTCGCGGCCGAAAGCGGCGCAGCGAGCGAATTCATATCCGGCTATTCGAGCCCGGCGATGCCCAATCTGTGGGATCGCTCCCGCGAGGCCGCCTGAGCGGAATTTGCAGTCCGGGTGGTCCGGAGTACACGCACGATTCGACGCCGCACTACGCGGCGATGTGCGCGTAGAGTTCGCGCGCCGAAGCGAAGCGATCCTCGCGATTCTTGGCCACCAGTCTTTCGAAGAGGTTCTGCAAGGCCGAGAATTCCGCCGGCAGGCGCGGGATGGGCCCGGCGATATGCAGTTCCAAGAGTTCGGGTGTGCTGTTCGCCTGGTAGAGCGTGCGCCCGGTCAGGAGCTGGTGCAGGATCACGCCCAGGCTGTAGAGGTCGCTGCGTGCATCGAGCGTCTGTCCCAGGATCTGCTCGGGACTCATGTAGTTTGGCGTGCCGACGATCTGCCCGACCTTGGTGATACCGCCGGTCTCGCCGATCGCCTTGGCGCCGCCGAAGTCGACGATAGCCAGGTGGTGCTGATCGCGAAACATGATGTTGTGGGGCTTCAGGTCGCGATGCACGATGCCCGCACTGTGGATCGCATCGAGCGCGCGTGCGAGTTGCGTGAAAAGCTTGATCGACTGCAGTGCGGTAAACCCCTTTTTCAGGCGTTCGCGCAGGTCGCCGGCGCCGAAGTATTCCATCGCCAGAAAAGCGACCCCGGCGTCGTAGCCCAGGTCGAAGATGCGTGTCACATACGGACTCTGGATCTTCTGTACCAGCGAGAATTCCTGCATGAAGCGCTCGACGACATTGGTCTCCTTGAGGAACTCGGGCAGCAGGACCTTGAGCACGACTTCCAATCCGTCGACCTCGCGGCGTGCCAGGAAAACGCTCGCGGTTCCGCCTTCGCCGATACGGCGCTCGATCATGTAACCGGCGATGCAGGGCGCTCCGACGGCTTGCGCGACCGCAAGCGCGGCCGGGTGCGGCGTGCCGTAGACGCCGGTGACGAGACTGTTTTCAATCGTGGTTTCTTCACGCCGCTCCTCGATGGCCTCGGCGATTTCGCGGTACAGGCGCGCTGCCGTCAGCTCCAGGCGCGAAAGACAGCCGGTCACGCCGACGCGCATCGCCGAGGCGATCAATTCCTCGGCATCGCGGCCACCGATCAACATCACCACCGGCGGCAGGCGCGAAAGCGCGGCACGCATCTGACCCAGCCATTCCATCGGATCGGCAGGCTCGATGTGTGAGTCGATCAGGATGGCGTCGCATTGGGCCTCGACCTCATTGGCATGCGGAACGCCATCGACTGCCGGATTCCATTCGCGGATGGCCAGAAGCGAAGGTTCGGGTAGGCCGCGCCCACGCGCCTCCTCGCCCGCATTCGCATGCCCTTCACGCAGATACTCCGCCAGCACCATGCGGAAATCAGCGTTCTCGTCGACGATCAGGACACGCATGAGACAATCCTTGCGCCTTGTCCGCGCCGCATTCTGGATGTGCGGTCGATTATAGGCGCGCGAAATGCGCCGGATTCGAGACCCGCAACCCGCGATCCGCAAACATGCTCTGGCTCAAGGCCCTGCACATCATCTTCGTCGTGACCTGGTTCGCAGGCCTGTTCTATCTGCCGCGCCTGTATGTCTATCACGTGCTGGCCGAGGATCGCACCAGCATCGAGCGTTTCAAGGTCATGGAGCGCAAGCTTTTCTGGGGCATCATGACACCCTCCGCGATTCTGGCACTGGGCTTCGGCTTCGCGTTGTATCTGGGCTTGGGGCTCGGGCGTGGCACGGGTTGGATGCACGCCAAACTGGCGCTGGTCGGGATTCTCGTCGTGCATCACATCTACCTCGGCGTACTGCTGCGCCGATTCGCGCAGGACCGCAATCGCCACGGCCATGTGTTCTACCGCTGGCTCAACGAGATTCCCGCCGCGCCGGTTCTGTTCGGCGCGGTCATCCTGGTCGTCGTCAAGCCCTTTTAAGGCCCCTCATGCCGCAAACCGTTTCCTACTACTTCACACCGTCCTCGCCCTGGACCTACCTGGGCCACGAGCGCTTCCTGCGCATCGCCGCTGCCACCGGTGCAACCATCATCCCCAAGCCGGTCGACTATGTCCGCATCTTTCCGGCTTCCGGCGGCCTGCCGCTCAAGCAACGCGCAGAGCAACGCCTCGCCTACCGCTTGAGCGACCTTGGACGCTGGAGGGACCACCTGAACCTGCCGCTCAACCTTGCGCCCAAGTATTTTCCGGTCAACGCCAATCCCGCTGCTCTGCTGCTCATCGCTGCACAGGTTCACGGCACGCCGGCGGTGATGCGCCTTGCCGGTGAACTGATGCGCGCCTGCTGGGTGGGAGAACGCAACATCGCCGACGCATCTGAACTGGCGACAGCTGCCAGCGCCGCGGGACTGGACGGCAAGTCCCTGCTGGCAGCCTCGACCACGGCCGAAACGCAGGCCAAATACAACGCGCTCACCGATGAAGCGATCCGGCAAAAGGTGTTCGGCGCGCCGACCTGGGAGGTCGACGGCGAACTCTTCTGGGGCCAGGACCGCCTCGATTTCCTCGAACGCGCACTCATCAGGGCCGCCTAGAGTGACCCAGCACTTTTTCGCCCCTTGCCCGCGCGGCCTGGAGGAGTGCCTGGCCGATGAATTACGCAGCCTTGGTGCGGGCGACCTCAAGGTCGCCCCGGGCGGCGCCGGCTTTTCCGGGCCGCTTGACCTTGCCTGGCGCGTCAACCTGGCTTCGCGCATCGCCAGCCGCGTCCTGTGGCGGGTGGCCCAGTCGCCCTACCGCACTGAAGAGGACCTCTATGCGCTGGCGCGCGACACCGCTTGGGAAAAGCACTTCGAGGCGACGCAGACATTGCGCGTCGATCTGGTTGCGACCCGCAGCCCGCTGAAAAGCCTCAAATTCGCCACGCTCAAGGTCAAGGACGGCGTATGCGACCGTTTTCGCGACCTCACCGGCACGCGCCCCAACATTGCCAAACTCGGCCCCGACGTGCGCGTCCACGCCCACCTGGACGAGCACAACGCGGTTCTGTACCTGGACACCTCGGGCGAAGCGCTCTTCAAGCGTGGCTACCGGGTGGTTGATGTCGAGGCTCCGATTCGCGAGAACCTGGCCGCGGGCATCTTGAAGCTGATCGGCTGGACGCCCGACATCGCGCTCTGCGACCCGATGTGCGGCAGTGGCACCTTCTTGATCGAGGCTGCGCAGATCGCCCTGGGCATCCCGCCGGGTGCGAAACGCCGATTCGGCTTCTACAACCTGAAGTCCTTCGACGCACCTGCCTGGCAACGCCTGCGGGATACCTGGCCGCGGGTGCCCCACGCCGCGCCGCGCATTTTCGGCAGCGATTCGTCCCGCGATGCGCTCCGCGCAACTCTCGCCAATTTCACCGCTGCCGGTGTCGATGAGCTGATCCGGGTGCAAAGCGGCGACATGCTCGATCTCGATGCGCCGGCCCCGGAGGGCATCCTGATCGCCAACCCGCCGTACGGCGACCGGCTGGGCAACGATGCCGAACTCGCTGCCTTCTACCCGCGCCTGGGTGACGCGCTCAAGCGCCGCTACGCCGGCTGGTCAGCCAATTTCATCACCGGCGACCGGCGTATGGAAAAGATGATTCGACTAAAAGCGTCGCGCCGCACGCCGCTCATGAATGGCGACATCGAGTGTCGCCTTTTCGAGTTTCGTGTTGTGGCCGGGTCGCATCGCGCCTAGGGCCGGACGACTTTTGCCAATCCGCGGCGCTCCGGATCAGGGCAGCGCCGCCTCGATATCACGTGCCAGATCGGCAGGCTCGGTCTGCGGTGCATAGCGCTTGATGACCGCGCCGTCGGGTCCGACCAGGAACTTGGTGAAGTTCCACTTGATCGCCTCGCTGCCCAGGAAACCCGGCGCTGCGCTGGTCAGCCACTTGTAGAGCGGGTGGGCATCGGCACCGTTGACATCGACTTTTGCCATCATCGGAAAGGAGACGCCGTAGTTGCGCTCGCAAAAGGCGCCGATCTCTGCGGCGCTGCCGGGTTCCTGAGCACCGAACTGGTTGCACGGAAATCCGACGATCTCCAGGCCCCGATCACGATACTTGGCATACAAGGCCTCAAGCCCCTTGTACTGCGGGGTCAATCCGCACTGGCTCGCGGTATTGACCACCAGCACCAGCTTGCCCTTGTAGCGCGACAGCTTGACCGGCTTGCCGACCAATGACTCCGCGCTGAAATCGTGGAAGCTCGGCATCTGCCGGCTCAAACGATGTTGAGATGTTCGATGCCGGTAGACAGGTCTTTGCTCTTGGATTCCTTGCTGTGCAGCTTGATCATGAGACGCAGATCGTTGACCGAGTCGGCATTGCGCAGCGAGTCCTCATAGCTGATACGGCCTTCCTCGTAGAGGTCGAACAGTGCCTGGTCGAAGGTTTGCATGCCGAGTTCGCGCGACTTCTTCATGATTTCCTTGATCTCGTGCACCTCGCCCTTGAAGATCAGGTCGGAAATGAGCGGCGAATTCAGCATCACCTCGACCGCTGCGGCGCGACCCTTGCTGTCCTTGAGGGGAATCAGGCGCTGCGAGATCAGCGCACGCATATTGAGCGACAAGTCCATGAGCAACTGCGGGCGCCGGTCTTCAGGGAAGAAGTTGATGATGCGGTCCAGCGCCTGGTTGGAGCTGTTGGCGTGCAGCGTGGCCATGCACAGGTGGCCGGTTTCGGCAAAGGCGACGGCGTGCTCCATCGTTTCGCGGTCGCGGATCTCGCCCATCAAGATGACGTCGGGCGCCTGGCGCAGCGTGTTCTTCAGCGCAATCTCCCAGCCGTCGGTGTCGATGCCGACTTCGCGCTGGGTGATGATGCAGTTCTTGTGCGGGTGCACGAATTCCACAGGGTCTTCGATGGTGATGATGTGCCCGAAGCTGTTTTCGTTGCGGTAGTCGACCATCGCCGCCAGCGACGTGCTCTTGCCCGAGCCGGTGGCGCCGACGAAGATGACCAGCCCGCGCTTGGTCATGGCCACCTCTTTCAGCACCACGGGCAGGTTCAAGCTTTCGATGGTGGGAAGCACCTGCGGGATGGTTCGAAACACCAGGCCGACATGGCTTTGCTGCATGAAGGCATTGACGCGAAAGCGGCCCACGCTTTGCGGTGAGATGGCGAAGTTGCATTCCTTGGTGCGCTCGAACTCCGCGGTTTGCTTGTCGTTCATCACCGACCGCGCCAGCTGCAGCGTGTGCTGGCCCGTCAGCGGCTGCGGGCTGACCTTGGTGATCTTGCCGTCGACCTTGATCGCGGGCGGAAAGTCGGCCGTGAGAAACAGGTCAGAGCCGCCGCGGCTGACCATCAGCCGAAGCAGGTCGTTGACGAATTTCGAGGCCTGGTCGCGTTCCATGAATCGGTCCTTTGTGTGCCACACCCCCCACCCCAGCCCTGGCGCTTGCAGGCGCCAGGTCGTTCGGCAGGCATGAAGACGTGCGCAGGCACGTCTTCATGTCCAGCCTCACCCCGGGAAATTCTCGGGGATCTTGGCCTTGCCGCGCGCCTCGGCCGGAGAAATGATGTTGCGCCGCACCAGGTCAGCCAGGTTCTGGTCGAGCGTCTGCATGC
>JBJXGS010000116.1:0-8236 GCA_046160545.1 Burkholderiales bacterium | reverse complement strand
CCGGCGGCGTTGTTTTCGCCGGCGGGCCCGGGATATCCGCAATCGCCTGCGCGCTTGGAAGGATCGTAATACTGGTAGGCCATGCGGTGATTGCGGATCGCGTAGCTGCCCCAGGCCTGCATGAATGCGACCGCGGCGGTGACGGTATACGGCCCCTTCAGGACCGGATCGATCGCGTCGCCGACCTTGACGTCCTGCCACAGGCGTTTTTGCGCCCCGCGCGGCTTCTCGCGCCGGTACTGCTCGAAATAGCGCTCGAGTTCTTCCTCGGTGGTCACGCGCATCTGCTCCAGGGCCTTGTCGTACTTGGTGCCGCCTTCGCGCGCGGTGTCGCGCTCGGTGCGAAAGCACCAGGAGTCGGCATCGGCAAGCAGGGTGCCGTGCTGGTCGTAGAACTTCACGTGGTAGATCTGCTGGAACGAGCGGCCGGCGAAGCGTGTCTTGTGCTCGACCATGTCCTTCAAGGTCGACTCGGTCTTCATGACCGTGCCGACGCGGATCGGCGCGTACCAGCGCCAGTCGGTGCCGGCGAACATCGCGTGCACGCTGGGCAAGCCCTCGACGGCGCCGCTGACGGTGTTCTCGGTCGAATAGAGGATGGTCGGCGGCGCCAAGACGCCGCCCCAGCGGGTGCGCCTGGCGTATTCCTCGTCGACCCACAGGGGATTGTCGTCACCGATGGCATTGGCGAAGTTGCGCGAGGCATCGACGTTGATCTCGCGATAAAAGGGCGCGGTGACCCGCTTGATCGGCTTGCCGATGCGTGAGCGGATTTCGGCGACGGCTTCGTCGGTGATGGTGGCAAATCCCATGCGTGTGCTCCTGAAGAGGGCGATAGTGTGAAAGGGAAAACGATAGGGGTCGGCGTGTGACTTCAAGACTGGAGGTGACACCAGCACTATTCGAAGTATAGAATAGTCATTCTTCCAATACAATAGTGTATCCCAAGCGGAGAACGGATATGCCCCAGCCCCTCGACGGAATACGCGTCCTCGAATTCGGCGACTTTCTTCCCACCGCGTTTTGCTGCATGCAATTGGGTGATTTCGGCGCCGAGGTGATCCGCGTGCAGGCACCGCCGCGCGCCGCGCAGGGCCGGCGCGCCGAGCAGGCAGCCAACGTTCCTCCCGAGAAGCGCTCGCCCTTTCACGCCGAGGCGCTCTTCGACCCCACCGGCCGCAACCGCCGCTCGGTGGTCCTCGACCTCAAGAGTCCGCGCGGGCGCGAGATCGGCCGCGAGCTTGCCGAACATTGCGATGTCGTTGTCGAAGGCTTTCGCCCAGGCGTCATGCAGCGCCTGGGTCTGGGCTACGAGGAGTTGCGCGCGATCAATCCGGGGCTGGTCTACTGCTCGGTAACCCTCTTCGGCCAGAACGGCCCGTATCGCGACTGGCCCGGGCACGATCCGCTCGGCCTGGGCGTGGCCGGGGTCCTGCACCTGAACAGCGACGCTCCCGAAAACGTGCCGCGCCTGGTTGGCTCGCCGATCGGCGATGTCGGCGCCGCCCTGCACGCGACCATCGGCATCCTCTTCGCACTACGCGCGCGTGATTCCGGCGGCAGCGGCCAGCATGTCGACATCAGCATGACCGACGCCAGCCTCGACTATTCGGTGCTGGCCACCATGCAGGCATTGCAGGGCACGACCGTGCCGCGCCTGAACCGTCCCAACCCGGTCTCCGGTGTCTGGAAGACGGCCGATGGCAAGTACCTGTGCACCACCAACCTCGAAGGACACCACTGGGCCAACTTCTGCCGCGGCATCGACATGCCGGAACTGATTCCGCTGCGCTACGAGCGCGCGCGGCGCGACGAATTGTTCGAGAAGGTAAGGGTACGGCTGCTGGAAAAGACCCGCGACGAATGGATGTCGATCTTCCACGGCGAGCTGGAGAGCCAGGCGGCGCCGATCAACGACATCCACGAAGCAGTCGCCGACCCCCATCTGCTGGCGCGCGAGATGGTGATCGACACCGTCGATGCAAACGGCGCGCGCGGCCGTCAGCTGGGCTTTTCGGTCAAGCTCGGCGATACCCCGGCGCGCTTGCGCAACATCGCCCCGCCTGCAGGCGCCGACACCCGCGCGGTGCTCACCGAACTGGGCATCGACGCCGCGCAGATCGATAGGCTTGCGGCAGACGGCGTCATCGGGCTCGCCTAAGCGCGGTACCCGGCCGCATTGCAGCGCCTCACAACAACGGAACCACACCCATGAAAACTGCACTGGTCATCGGCGGCACCGGCCCGACCGGCCCGTTCATCGTCAACGGCCTGATCGATCGCGGCTACGAGGTGACGATTTTTCACAGCGGCTTTCACGAAATCGAATTCAAGAAGGAAATCGAGCACATCCACAACGACCCGCATTTTCGCGAGACCTTCGAGGCGGCGATTGGCAAACGCACCTGGGACCTGGTGATCTTCGGCTACGGGCGGCTGCAGCTGGCTGCCGACGTGCTGCGCGGCCACACCGGCCGGCTGATCGCGCTGGGCGGCGCCACCGGCACGGCGGCCGGCCCGGACGATCCGCGCTGGGGTGCCATGGGTCAGCACGTCAACATCGACGAGGCGTCGACGGTCATGGAGAACGACCCGGAGCGCAACAAGTTCGGCTACCGCATGGCGCAGGCCGAGCAGGCGCTCTTTGAGGCGCACCGCGCCGGGCACTACAACGCCACCTATATCGGCTACCCGATCCTCTACGGACCGCGCCAGCCCGGCCCGCAGGAATGGTGCATCGTGCGCCGCATCCTCGACGGGCGGCACCAATTCATCATCGCCGACGGCGGCATCAAGACCGAGAGCCGCGCCTACGTCGAGAACGCGGCCCATGCCACCCTGCTCGCGGTCGATCAGCCCGAGGTCTCGCGCGGGCGCCGCTACACCGTCGCCGACGAGAAGCTCTACACCATGCGTTCGCGCATCGAGGCCATCGCCCGCTACATGGGTCACGAACTGGAACTCGTCGACATGCCCTGGGATATGGCCGTGCCCTGCCACGTGCTGTGGCGCAACTCGCGCGTGTCACGGGTGCGCGACACGCACCGGGTGCGTGCCGAACTGGGCTTTCGCGACCCGGTGCCGGCCGACGAGGCGATGCGCCGCACTGTCGACTGGCTCGTTGCCAACCGTCCGCAGCCCGACAGCGAAGCCGAACACCAGCTGGGCGACCCGTTCGACTATGCACGCGAGGATCGCCTGATCGCCGACTGGAAGGCGTGGCGCGCGCGCTTGCCGGCAGTCGACTATCCGCTGCCGCCACCGGCGCACATCTACCGCCATCCGAAACGCCCCAACGAGCCCTGGCAGCGACCGGCAGCGCCGGCGGCGGGCACTCACCGGCCCTACTGAGCACAGCGCAGGATGCCTAAGAAATCCACTGCGATGACGCGCGAGACCACAATGCGCGTGACGGCAGCCGCGCGCGGCAAGACCACGCATCAGGCGCCTGCGGTGGCACGTGCCATCCGCGTCCTGAAACTCCTGGCAGCCGAACGTGAACCGATGGGAGTCAACGCGATCGCCCGCGAGCTTGATGTCGTGCCGAGTTCCTGCCTGCACATCCTGCGCGCGCTGGCTGACGACGGCCTGGTGCAGGTCGATACACGCAGCAAGCAGTACGCACTCGGCCTGGGTCTCCTGACCCTTGCCCACGACATGCTCGGCAAGAGCCATTTCGCCAGCCTGGTGCAGCCGGAACTTGAACGCCTCGCGCGGCGTTACGGCGCCACCGCCACCGCGGTCGAACTCGACACGCGCGAGCGCATGGTCGTCGTCGCGGTAGCCCAGGCGCCGACCTTTCTGCAGATCCAGGTCGGGGTCGGCAGTCGCTTTCCCGCATACATCAGCGCTACCGGCCGCTGCGTGGCTGCGCATGCGGGGCTCGATCGCGCGCAGCTCAGGCAGCGCTTCGCCGCCCTCAAGTGGCAGGCACCGCCGCGCTTTGACGACTGGCTCACCGAGGTCGACGCCGCGCGCAGCAAGGGCTTTGCGGTCGACGTCGGCAACTACATCTGCGGCTTCACCATCGTCGCCGCCCTGGTCGGCGCCACCGAAGCGCCACGCCAGGCGATCTCGATCGTCTGCGTATCCGAGCAGATCAATCAGGAGCGCCGCGCCGCCCTGGAAGAGGATACGCGCGAGACTGCGCTACGCCTGGGCGCGCGCCTGCGCAGCCAATCCTGACCGCGGCGCAGGCATTGCGCGATTGCTCAAGGTCGCTACTGCCCCTTCAGACCCGCGGCGTTGACGAGGGTGCGCCACTTGACGGTCTCGGCAGCCAAGAAGGCAGCCAGCGCCTCGGGGGTTCCCGCGCCTGAAGCGCCGGCCTGCGACTCGATCCATTTCTTGACATCCGGCAGGGCCAGCGCGCGGATCAGGTCAGCATTCAGACGCGCGATCAACGCTGGCGGCGTGCCGCCGGGCGCGTACATCGCGTACCAGGGCGTGACCTCGTAGCCGGGCAGGCCCGCCTCGGAGAGCGTGGGAATCTCCGGCGCCGCCGGATCGCGCTGGGCACTGGTGATCGCGATCGCGCGCAGCGCGCCGGAGCGAATGTGCGGCAGCACCACCGGGGCGTTGTGGAACATCATCTCGATGTGCCCGCCGAGCAGGTCGGTGGTCATTTGCGAGCTGGCCTTGTAGGGCACGCCGCTGACCTTGAGGCCCGCCATCAGGTTGAACTGCTCTGCCGACAGATGGTTGGAGGTGCCCGAACCGGGATGCCCGTAGCGCAACTTGCCTGGATGCTGCTTGGCGTAGGCGATCAGTTCACGCAGGTTGTTGGCCGGTACGCTGGGATGGACGGCGAGGATATTGGCGAGCTTGACCAGGAGAGTCACCGGCGCCAGGTCCTTGACCGGGTCGTAAGGCATCTTCTCGCCCAGGCTCACGCTGACCGCCATCGGCCCGATCAGGCCCATCAGCATGGTGTGGCCGTCAGGTGGTGCCTTGGCGCCGCGATCGTGACCGAGGACGCCGCCGGCGCCGACGACGTTTTCGACGATCACCGACTGGCCCCAGGCCTCAGACAACTTGGCAGACAGAATGCGTCCCAGGGCGTCGGGTCCGCTGCCAGGCGGCGCCGGCACGATCATGCGCACCGGCCGCTCCGGGAAGCGCGGCTGCGCCTGCGCCAAACCCGTCGCTACGGCGATCAGCGCCGAGATCAATACCATCCGCCTGCCGCAACTTTGCATTTCCACGTCTGTCTCCTGATTCATCGGTATTGGAATTCACCGCCGGCATCTTCGCACGCCGACGTACCGGCCGTGTTACCGGCCGTGCTGACTCGATGTTAGAAGCAGGGCCTGCGAGTGTCAAATCGCATCGGCCATTCGATATGCCGAACGTTCGGCCCTATTGGCGCGGGATTGCCGCGTCGTTGATCACCTTGCGGTACTTCGCGATTTCGGAGGCAAGGAATCGCGCCAGTTCTTCAGGAGACGAGAGTATGGTCTCGAAGCCCAGGTCCGACATGCGCGCGGCGACGTCCGGCAAGCGCAGGATGCGCGAATTTTCCGCATTGAGAAACGCCACGATTTCCCTAGGCGTACCGGCAGGCACAAAGGACGCGAACCAGTTGCCGATGTCAAACCCGGGCAGGCCGGATTCGGCCAGGGTGGGCAGATCCGGCAGCAGGCGGGCGCGGCGCCCCGTGGTCAGGGCAATCGCCCGCAATTTGCCCACCTTCAAATGCGGAATCACGGTGCTCATCACGACGATGCCGAACTGCGGTTCCTGCCCGGCAAGCAGGGCCGCAACCTGGGGAGCCCCGCCCTTGTACGGCACATGCACGATGTCCGTGCCGGTGGCCTGCTTGAACATCTCACCGGCCAGGTGCGCGGCAGAGCCTTCACCGACCGAAAGGTAGGACAGGCTGCCCGGCTTTTGCCTGGCCGTGTCGATCAACTCCTTGACCGAGTGGATGGTCAGCGTGGGGTGGGTCGTCACCACCAGCGGCGACAAGGCAAGCTGGCCGACCGGATCAAAGTCCTTTTGTGCGTCATAGCCGAGCTTGCGCATCAGGCTCGGATTGACCGACATGTCGCCACTGGTGCCCAGGAAAATCGTGTGACCGTCGGGCGCCGAGCGGGCGACAAACTCCGCCGCTATCGAACCCCCGCCACCGGGCCGATTCTCGACCACTACAGGCCGGCCCCAGGCCTCGGTCATCTTCTGGGCCATCATGCGTGCCAGTAGATCGGTCGACCCTCCGGCTGGAAACGGCACCACGATGCGCGCCTGCTTGGATGGATATCCCGCCGGTTGCGCGCCGGCGGTCGGAACTCCGACGAGAAGAGCAGGAATGACGAGACACGAAAGCAGGAACCTGGACATGGCTATTTCCCTTTCGAGGGCTGCGAGACAGGTTTGGCGCGGGTGCGCAACTTGGAGCCTGGCCGCAGGATGGCGTCATTGTGCTGACCGAGGACGGGCGGTGGTAAACGGATGCGGCCCGGCGTCCCTGACATGCGGATGGGAATGGCCGGAGTGAGAACCTTGCCGCAGGTCACGTGTGCCATGCTGGCAAGCATGCCGGCCTCTCCGATGTAGCGATCCTTGACGACTTCGTCGATGGTGTTGACCGGCCCCGCCGGCACGTCACGCGCGAGCAGGCGCTTGATCCAGCGGTCGCGCGTGTCCTCGGCAAAGCGCGCGACGATAAGCGAGATGAGTTCGGTGCGATGGGCGATGCGCTTGGCATTGGTCGCGAAACGCGCATCGTCAGTCCATTCCGGGCGATCGAGTGCCAGGCAAAAAGAACCCCAGAACTTGTTGTTCGGCACAGTGACGTTGAGGTAACGCCCGTCACGTGCCATGAAGGTGCCATAGGGTACGATCTGCGGGTGCAGGTCTTCCGGGGTGCGGCGCGCCGGCACGGTGCCGGTATTGAGATAAATCGCCGCCAATTGACCGAGGATGGCGAACGCGCCGTCCATCAATGACACATCAACCTTCTGTCCGCGCCCGGTCGATTGACGCGCGATCACCGCCATCAAAATTCCCAGTGCGGCATTGGTGCCCGCGGTCAGGTCGACCAGGTTGACGCCCGGCCGCAGGGGCGCACGGCCGGGCTCACCGGTCATGCTCTGCAGCCCGCTGACACCCGAGATCAAGAGATCGTAGCCGGGTCGGCTGCCGTAACTGGTCTTGGCGTCGAATGCCGACACCGAGCAATAAATCAGGCGCGGGTTGAGGCGGCGCAACGCGGCATATCCGAGACCAAGGCGCTGCATGACGCCGGGGCGGAAGTTCTCCACCACCACGTCCGCGCTCCTGACCATCTCGCGCACCTTGGCGATTGTGCTCGCGTCCTTCAAGTCGAGCGTCACGCTGCGCTTGTTGCGATTGACACTCAGGAAAAAGACGCTCTCCTCGCCCATGAACGGCGGTCCGAGCGCGCGCAATTCGTCGCCGCCGTGCGGCTCTTCGATCTTGATGACATCAGCGCCGAAGTCGCCAAGCAACATGGTGCAATAGGGGCCGGCCACCACCCGCGTGAAATCGAGTACGCGAATGCCGGCGAGCGGCCCGCCAGCGCGCCCCTTGGTCGTCATAACGCCGTGTTCGAGAGCAGCGCGGCGACGATCGCCTGCATGGCTTCCGAGCCGCGCTCGCGGGCCGCCTCAGGCGGTAGCGAAGCGAACGGAAACGGGATGTCCACGATAGGCAGGTTGGGGATGCCGAGCATCGACGCCTGCTTCATGCCGGCGTTCCGGAACCCGGAAGTGCAAAGGGTCGCTGTCGCAATGCCTTTGCGCTCCAGTTCCCACATGTCGTGCACACTGCACGACACACAGGACCCTCAATCGCCGATGGCTGTGACGACCGCGTCACAGTCCGCGAACGCCGCCAGCACATGTGGCTCGGCGTACTTGGTATAGGTCTTCTTCTTGACCACCAGCACTTCGCAGCCGTATTCGCGCGTCAGGTGCTCGCCAACTTCGTCCAACAGGTAATGGGCGTTGTGCTTGATGTTGTCCAATAGCCCGATGCGCTTGCCCTTCAGATCGGCCAGGCGCGCGGCACCGGCCTTCTGCTCGGAATCCTCTTCCGCGCTCGGGTCGACGAGTATCGATGTCATACGCTTCTCCTTGTCAAACTGCTGCTGGTTGATTGGCAAATCGGTCCGGATGCGGTTCGTGTCGCCTGGTCATTCCACTGCAACGGTCACCGAAGGCGTGGCCCAGCCGGGCAGGAACGCACTATGGCGGCCGGTGCCGCCGGCCACCAC
>JBJXGS010000115.1:0-11321 GCA_046160545.1 Burkholderiales bacterium | reverse complement strand
GGCCTGCTGCTGTGCGAGCCGGTGCTGGAGAGCGTAGGCAACATCGAACTCAAGGCGGAAGCCGAGGACAGCGAGGGCCGCGGTTCGGTCGCCACCACCTCGATCTGGGTGGCCGGCGGCGACGCCTGGTTCGGCGGCGACAACGCCGACCGCATGGACCTCCTGCCCGAGAAAAAGCACTACCAGCCCGGCGAGACCGCCAAATTCCAGGTACGCATGCCGTTTCGCAGTGCCACCGCATGGGTGGCGGTCGAGCGCGAGGGCGTGGTCGAAACCCTGGTCGTGCCGCTCTCCGGGCGCGATCCGGTGATTGCGCTGCCGATCAAACCGGGTTATGCACCCAACGTCTACGTGTCGGTCCTGGCGGTGCGCGGCCGTGTCAGGGACGTGCCCTGGTACTCGTTCTTGCAATGGGGCTGGCGTTCGCCGGTGGACTGGTGGAACGAGCGCAGCGACTGGGTGGATCTGTACAACCGCGGGCGTGCCACCGCGCTGGTCGATCTGGCCAAGCCCGCGTTCAAGTTGGGGTTGGCGGAAGTACAGGTCGGCAGGAGCGCCTTCGAGTTGAAGGTCGGCGTGAGCGCCGACAAACCGGTCTACCAGACCCGCGAGACGGCGCGCGTCAAGGTTTCGGTCAAGACGGCCGACGGCAAACCTGCGCCGGCCGGCACCGAGGTCGCCATCGCCGCGGTCGACGAGGCATTGCTGGAACTGATGCCCAACGCCAGCTGGAACCTGCTCGACGCCATGATCAGGCGACGCGGCTACTTTGTCGAGACCGCCACCGCGCAGATGCAGGTGGTCGGGCGACGGCACTTCGGCAAGAAGGCGGTGGCGCCCGGTGGCGGCGGCGGGCGCGCACCGACGCGCGAACTCTTTGACACCCTGCTCCTGTGGAAGAGCGCAATTGCTGTTGATGCCAACGGCGAGGCGCAGGTCGAAGTACCGCTCAACGACGCGCTCACCAGCTTTCGCATCGTCGCCATTGCCGATGCGCCGGCGCCCAGTGTCGGCACCCTCTTCGGTACCGGTAGCACCTCGGTTCGCGCGACCAAGGACCTGCAGATCCTGGCGGGGCTGCCGCCGCTGGTGCGCGAAGGCGACAGCTTTCGCGCCGGTGTCACCCTGCGCAACACCACCACCGGCGAGATGAAGGTCGCGGTCACCGCACGCGTGGAAGGACTCGCCACGCCACCCAGGGAGGCCACCCTGGCAGCCGGTGCAGCGCAGGAAATCTTCTGGCCGATCGAGGTGCCCGTCGGGCGCGACGTACTGGCCTGGACCATCGAGGCCACGCAGCAGGGCGGCGCGCGCCCGGCCAAGGATGCGCTCAAGGCGAGCCAGCGCGTGGTGCCTGCAGTGCCGGTGACGGTCGAGCAGGCAACGCTCACGCAGTTCGACCGCTCGCTTAACATGAGCGTCGCGCCGCCCGCGCAGGGACTGCCCGAGCGGGGCGGTTTGCGCGTGGCCCTGCAGCCACGCTTAAGCGGCGCGCAGGATGGCGTGCGGCGCTATTTCGAGGCCTATCCGTACTCCTGCCTGGAACAGCGAACTTCCAAGGCCATCGGTCTGCGCGACAAGGCGATGTGGGAACTGGTGGCCGCGGCGCTGCCCAACTATCTGGATACGGACGGCCTGGCAGCCTACTTTCCCGGTGGCCGCGGCAGCGACACGCTGACCGCCTACCTGTTGGCAGTCGCGCACGAGTCCGGTTTCGCGTTGCCCGAGAACGCGCGCAATCGCATGGAGGGCGCACTGATCGCCTTTGTCGAAGGGCGCATCCAGCGCGAATTCTGGGCGCCGACGCGCGATATGGACGCACGCAAGCTGGCGGCCATCGAAGCCCTGTCGCGCACCGGCAAGGCAGGCCCAAAGCTGACCGAGTCCATTGCGCTTGCTCCCAACAGCTGGCCCACGCACGCGGTGATCGACTGGCTGTCCATCCTCGGGCGCGTTGCGACCATCCCGCGCCGCGACGAGCACCTGGCGCAGGCCGAGCAGGTGTTGCGCGCACGTTTGTCGCAGCAGGGCACGCGCCTCATCTTCTCGACCGAACGCGAGGACCACTGGTGGTGGCTCATGGTGGGTGGCGACCTCAACGCGGCGCGCCTCATCGCGGCTGTTGCTGATCGGCCGCAGTGGCAGGACGATTTGCCGCGCCTGGTGACCGGCCTCCTGGCGCGCCAGCAAAAGGGCGCCTGGCAGACCACCACTGCCAACGTCTGGGGTTCGCTGGCGTTGGACAAGTTCGCTCTTCGCTTCGAGGCGCAGAAGGTCGGCGGCGCGACGCGACTGGCCCTGGGCGAAGCGGTGCGCGACGCCAGGAACCTGTCCTGGTCGGCCCAGCCGCAGGGCGGCAGCGTCGAATGGCCGTGGCCCAAGGGCATCGCGCCGGCCACGCTCTCTCTCAATCACGATGGTGCGGGCAAGCCCTGGGTGCAGATCCAGAGCCTGGCCGCGGTGCCGGTGCGTGAGGCATTCGCGGCCGGCTATCGCGTCGCCAAGACCGTCACGCCGATCCAGCAAAAGTCCGCCGGCGTCTTCACCCGCGGCGACATCCTGCGGGTGCGCCTGGATATCGACGCTGCTGCCGACATGACCTGGGTGGTCGTTGCCGACCCGGTGCCGGCGGGGGCCGCCATCCTGGGCGGGGGACTTGCGCGCGACTCGAGCATCGCGCAGCAGGGTGAACGGCGCAGCGGCCAGGCCTGGCCGGCGTTCGAGGAGCGCAGCTTCGAGGCCTTTCGCGCCTATTACGAATACGCCCCCAAGGGCAAATGGTCGGTCGAGTACACACTGCGCCTGAACCAGGACGGCGAATTCTCCCTGCCCGCCACCCGCGTCGAAGCCATGTACGCACCGGAGATGTTCGGCGTAGTCCCCAATGCGCGCATGAAAGTCCTGCCATGACCCGCGCAGGAAAAGAAATGGGGTCAGACCCCATTTCGAGGGCGACTCTGCGGCAGCTTCCGAAAAATGGGGTCAGACCCCATTTATTGCCGGTTGCACTTTGCGCACTTGCATTCGCCTGCACGGCCCTGGCCGCGCCGCCTGACTTCGCGCAGGTGCGGCGTGACTGGCGTTCATCCGAAGCCTGGCTGCTGGACCGCCATGGCAAGCCCTTGCAGCGCCTGCGCGTCGATGCCAAGGCGCGGCGCTTCGAGTGGGTCGGCGTGGACGCGGTCTCGCCGGCGCTCAAGGCCATGCTCATCGCCGCGGAGGACCAGCGCTTCGAGGCGCATGACGGCGTCGACTGGAAAGCGGCCATGGGTGCCGCGCTGGGACAGCTGAACGGCGGCAACACACGCGGCGCGAGCACGCTCACCATGCAGTTGGCCGCGATGCTGGATCCCGAATTGCAACGCCCCGACGACGCCACGCCGCGCAGCATGGCGCAAAAGCTGCGCCAGGCACGCGCCGCGCTGGCCATCGAAAAGCGCTGGAGCAAGGCGCAGATCCTCGAGGCCTATCTCAACCTGGTGCCGTTTCGCGGCGAACTGACCGGCGTCTCGGCCATGTCCTGGGGCCTGTTCGGCAAGGCGCCGCACGGCATCGACAGGCGCGAAGCGGCCATCGCCGCAGCGCTGGTGCGCGGCCCGAACGCCGAAGCCCGGCGCGTGGCAGGGCGCGCCTGCCTGCTCCTCAAACCCGCGGATGACCGACCCGTGGTGCCTGCACGCGGCGCAAAAGCGAATCAAGGCGCGGACCCCTGCAACGGCCTGACGGTGCAGGTCGAGCAGACACTCGCACGCGGCTACGAGGCGTTTCCCGCGCAAAACGGCGCGCCGCACGCGGCACGACGCATCTTCGCCGAGGCCGGCGTGCGCGGCGGTGCGCGCATCACTTCGACGCTGGATGCCGACCTGCAACTCAGGGCGCGCGCCTTCCTGCGCACACGATTGACCGAGCTTGCCGGGCGCAATGTGGAGGACGGCGCGGTGGTGGTGCTCGACAACGCCAGCGGGGACGTGCTGGCCTACGTGGGTTCATCGGGCGACCTGTCGCGCGCCGCGCAGGTGGACGGCGCGGCCGCGCCACGCCAGGCCGGCTCGACCCTCAAACCTTTCCTGTACGCGCTGGCCATCGAGGAGCGCCGGCTTTCGGCGGCCTCGGTACTGGACGATGCGCCGTTGCAACTGGCCACCGAAACCGGCCTCTACATCCCGCGCAACTACAACGGGTCCAACCGCGGCCCGGTATCGGTGCGCATGAGCCTGGCCGGCTCGCTCAACGTCCCGGCGGTACGCGCGCTTGCGATCGTGGGGCCGGACCGCTTTGTCGAACGCTTGCGAAGCCTCGGCCTGTCCACCGTCGACGCCTCCGCCGATCACTACGGCCATTCGCTGGCACTGGGCAGTGCGGATGTGACCCTGATCGAACTCGCGAACGCCTACCGGACCCTGGCCAATGGCGGCATGGCCTCGCCGGTGCGCCTGCGGCGCGACGCGGCGCCCGGCAAACCGCAGCGCGTAGCCAGTGCGGCCGCCAGCCATATCGTCGGCGACATCCTGGCCGACCGCGCCGCGCGCGCAGTCGCGTTCGGCATGGCCAGTCCGCTCGAGACCCCCTTCTGGAGTGCGGTCAAGACCGGCACCTCCAAGGACATGCGCGACAACTGGACGGTCGGCTATTCGAGCCGCCATACCGTCGCCGTCTGGGTGGGCAACGCGAGCGGCGCGCCGATGCACGACGTCTCTGGGGTGTCCGGCGCCGCGCCTCTGTGGCGCGACCTGATGCTGGCGCTCCATCCGCGCGGCGCAGGCGCCGCGGAGCCGCCCCTGCCGCCCGGCGTGGTGGCAACCCGGGTCAACTATCAGCCGGCGATCGAAGCCGTGCGCCGCGAGCTTTTCGTGGCCGGCAGCGAACGCACGCTGGTGCGACTGGCGCCAGCCGCCGCGCTGCCGGCCATCGTCACGCCGGTGGCCGGTTCGATCCACGCACTGGACCCCGACATCCCGCCTGCCAACCAGCGCCTGACCTTCACGGCGGAAGCGCCGCCCGGAGCGCTCTGGAACCTGAACGGCAGCGTGCTGGGCGACGCGCGTACGACAACCTGGTTTCCCTGGCCGGGCCGCCACCTGCTCAAGCTCATGAGCGCCGACGGGCAGGTGCTCGACCAGGTGCACTTCGAGGTGCGTGGCGCGCGCGTGAAGGCCGCTTCCCGCTAGCCGAACTTGATCTGGCAGTCGTCCATGTCGCGGGTCAGCGCCTCGAAGGCTGCGCGCTTCTCGCGATTGTCGTTGTGGAATTTGACCCACTTGCGATCGGCCAGATCGTAATAGAGCGTGCTGCCGTCGATGTCGGCCGAAAATCCGCCGGTAGAGAGGACGACGCGCCCGGCGCCATGCTCAATCTTGAGTCCGCTGCGCAGCCCCCGGGATGACTCCAGGTAGGGGCGGAACTCTTCGCTCAAGCGATACGGCGACGCCGGCGCGCAGACATTCGGGCGACTCGATTCGACCGCTGCCACCAGGGGCGCGATGTTGCTGGCGAAACCCGCCATGCTCTGGCGGTCCATGGCTTCCCAGAGATGTCCCGCGCCGAACAATCCCAGCACGCAGGCAAGCGGCAGCGCGGTCCATTTGCGCCAGCCCACGAGGGTTTTGCCGCTGCGCCAGACATAGGCCGCCTTGAATCCGCAGTACAGCACGCCCGGTACGAAGACGAGGAGCGGCATCTGCAAGGGATGGCCGACATAAGGCCAGGCGCTAACCAGCTTGACGAAAATCCACACGGTGCCGGCGCAAAAAAGCGCCAGCCAGACGAGCGTCGAAACCCGCACCGGCGCAGGCTTGGGCGACGCGTCTACTTCCATTCCCCCTGCTCTTCGACGACGACACGATCGCCTTCCTTGACACTCAGTAGGCCGTTCTCCAGTACCGTGTAGACGACTTTGCCATTGCGAAAGACGTAGCCGAGAAAACGGCACGGCGTGCGTCCATCGGCGCAGGTGGTGTGCAGGGTGCTCCCGACCAGGGTGATGGACTTGCCGGTCTTCCGGCTGGTGCCGGTGTAGTGCACCCGCGAGCATGTGACGTAGCCCTCGGGGCAGCGCTGGTCGATCCTGACCTCGAAACTCGCGGTGCGCAGGGTCTGGACCGCGGCGACCTGGGCCGCACCCGTGAGGCAGGCCGCAGCCACGACCGACCGCACCAAGCGGGGGGAGATGCCGAGCATAGGATCGAGTATGGCACGCACTGCGGTTCGGCAAAACACGCCTTAGGCGGCCTTCCCGGCGTCTCTTCGGGCGCCGACTGCCCTGCCCTAGACTACGCCTTGGACGTGTACGCCAACCCGGCGCTCAAGCCTCACGCGAAAACAACATGGCCCGCATGCCCAAGAGCGCCCTGCCCATCGTGCTGACCCTGGGTGGCACGCAGACCCTGGCATGGGCTTCGTCGACCTACCTGCCTGCGATCCTGGCCGCGCCGATCGCGCGCGACCTGGGAATCTCGCGCGCGACGGTATTCGCCGCGTTCTCGGTGTCACTGCTGGTGATGGCCGCCCTGGGCCCGGCCGCTGGGCGTGCGATCGATCGCGCCGGTGGGCGCGGCACGCTGATGCTCTCCAACCTCGTGCTCGCCGCGGGTCTCATGATGCTGGGCGTGGCGCAGGGCGCGCCGCTCCTGTTCCTCTCCTGGTGCGTGCTGGGGGCCGGCATGGCACTTGGCCTGTACGACGCGGCCTTCGCCGCGCTGGTGCGCGTATTCGGCAACGAGGCGCGCAAGCCCATCACCGGCATCACGCTCATCGCCGGCTTCGCCAGTACGGTGGGCTGGCCCCTCACGGCGGCCCTGGACGCGCACATCGGCTGGCGCGGCGCCTGCTTTGTCTGGGCTGCCCTGCACATTTTCGTGGCGCTACCGCTGCACTGGCGCATGCTTCCGGTCGTAGCCGACCTGCCGCCCGTCGCACCCGCTGCCGCGCCCGCTGCCGCCGCTGGCGGACCCGGCCGCGAACGGCGCCGCAGTGTGCTGCTCCTCGGTGTGTATTTCGCGACCACCGCTTTCGTCACCTCGTCCTTCGCCGCCCATCTGCCGGGACTCCTGGCCGCGATGGGCGCCGGCGCTGCCGGCGCGGTCATGGCCGCGGCCCTGCTGGGCCCGGCGCAGGTGGCCGCGCGGCTGGTCGAGTTCGGCGTCATCAGCCGCTGGAACCTGCATGCGCTTGTCACCGCGCGCTTCGCCACCGCGCTGCATCCGCTGGCCTGCATGCTCCTGATCGGGTTCGGCGGACCGCCGATGCTGGCGGCGGCGTTCGCATTGATGCACGGTGCCGGCAACGGCATGATCACCATCGCCAAGGGGACCCTGCCGCTGGCGCTGTTCGGCCCGGCCGGCTACGGATTGACCCAGGGTTGGCTGGGCATCGGCGCGCGCATCACCCAGGCCGCCGCCCCCTATACGTTTGGCCTGGTGCTGGACACCAGCGGGCCGGGCGCGGCGCTGCTCCTGTCCGGGGGTGTGTCAATGGTGGCGCTGGCGACCCTTCTCGCGCTACGTTCGCCACCCGCGCACAAGGCCCACACATAGGCCGGTGCCGCGCATCCCGCACCGGGTGCGCCAACGATAATCCGGTAATCTCCCCGCCACTGCATCCCCGTACCGCAGAGTCGGGCAGCCAGCCATACACCCACGGAGACAGACCATGCAACGCAGAACGCTACTCAAGGCCGGCGGCACCGCCGGCATCCTCGCCGCGGCGCAATTTCCGCTCATCCGCGGTGCCGTCGCACAGGACCGGTACGCCAAGTACAAGGGCCAGACCGTCGTCATCAATTTCCCGGCGCACCCGCACTACGACCAGGCCGAGAAGCTCTTCGCCGAATTCACCAAGGAAACCGGCATCAAGGTCGAGCGCGACAAGATGCAGTACCTGCGCATGAAGGACAAGCAGGTCCTGGAAATGGGCAAGCCCCAGGGCGACTACGACATCATCACCTACGTCGTGATGTGGAAGACCGAATACGTCGCCAAGAACCTGCTCATGCCGCTGGAGCCGTTCTTCGCCAACAAGGCGCTGGCCGACCCCGCCTATGACATGAAGGACCTGATCACCGCGTACTACGAGAACATCGGCCTGGTGGGTGGTCCGAAGATGTACCTGCCCGGCCCGGGGGCCAAGCTCTACGGGATTCCCTACGGTGCCGAGACCGGCGTGCTTGGCTATCGCAAGGACATCCTTGAAAAATACAACCTCAAGGTGCCGGCGACCTATGACGAGTTGCTCGGCCAATGCCGCATCATCAAGGCCAAGGAAGCCGGCATGGGCGGACTGACTTCGCGCGGCCAGAGCGGGCACCAGGCCACCGCGGCCTGGCTCATGCACCTGACCCCGCATGGCGGAGAGGTCTTCGACAGCAAGTTCAAGGCGGCCTTCCATCTCCCGCCCTCGCTCAAGGCGATCGAGGTCCTGAAGGAAATCATCGACACCGGCCCTCCCGGGATCCCCTCGTTCGGCTTCGGCGAGATGCAGAACGCGTTCCTGCAGGGACAGGCGGCCTTCTACCTTGATTCCGTGGCTGTCTTCGGCCCGGTGCAGGACCCGACCAAATCGCGCATCGCCGGCAAGGTCGGCTACGCCATCCATCCGAAGGCGGTCAAGCACTCGGCGCAGACCGGCGGTTTCGGCATGGCCATCCCCAAGAACGCCAAGAACAAGGATGCGGCTTTTCTCCTGATCCAGTGGCTGACCTCCAAGCAGCAGGACGTCAAGGTCGCACTCCTCGGCGGCAGCGCGTCGCGCTGGTCTACCCTCGAGAACGCCGAGACCAAGAAGAAGTACCCGATCGAATTCCCGGTGCTCAAGGAAGCGCTCAAGATCGCCAATCCCGACTGGCGGCCCCTGATCCCGGAATGGGATCACATCAGCCAGCAGATCCTCGGACTGGCCCTGCCCGATGCCATGACGGGCAAGAAGTCCCCCAAGGACGCGATGACCGCGGTCGTGCCGGCTGCCGAGGACGTGGTGCGCAAGGCAGGCTGGCTCAAGGCTTAAAGCCTTAAGGGATGTTGCCGTGACCGCTTGCGCAGGCGCCCCCCCGGGTCGGCGTGCGCGGCGGTCGCTGCCATCTTGAGTGCACCCTGATGACCCTGCAATCGCGCCTCGCGCGCGCGACGCCTTACGTCTATATCGCCCCGGCCGTCATCATCATGGCCGCCGGGCTCTTGTTTCCGATCTTCAAGGCCGGACAGCTCGCGTTCTTTGACTGGGGCATGGGCACGCCCTGGGAGTCGGCCAAGTGGGTCGGGCTTGAAGCCTTTGGCGAAATGCTCAAGGACTCCAAGGTCTGGACCTCGATGGGCGTGACCCTGGCCTTTGTCTTGGTCGCGGTGGCCGCAGAGATGTGCCTGGGAATCGCACTGGCGCTGTTTCTGGAAAAGCCGGTGCGCGGCATGCGCGCCTTTCGCACCGTATTCGTGCTGCCGATGATGATTGCGCCGATTTGCGTGGGGCTCATCTGGCGCTACATGTTCGACGCATCGTTCGGCCCGGTGAACCACTTTCTCTCGCTGTTCGGCGTCGCGCCGCGCGCGTGGCTGGCCGCGCCCGAATCCGCGTTCTTCGCGATGGTGGTCACCGATATCTGGCAGTGGACGCCCTTCGTGTTCATCATGGTGCTGGCCGCGCTGCAGGGCATGGATTCGGCGGTGATAGAAGCGGCGCGCATCGACGGCGCCAACTGGTGGCAGACCATCTTTCTGGTCAAGCTGCCGATGATCATGCCCATCCTCGTGGTCACCCTCCTGATGCGCATGATCGACGGATTCCGCGGCCTGGAGGTGGTCTACGTGATGACCTTCGGCGGGCCGGGGCAGAGCACCGAGCTTTTTTCGCTGCACATCTACAAGGCCGCGTTCGTGAGTCAAAAACTCGGCTATGCGTCGGCGTTGTCGATTCTGCTTCTGGTGATCGTGACCATTCTGTCCCTGTGCGTGCTGCTGATTGCCAATCCGCTGAAGGAAAAAGGGCGCGCATGAAACTCCGGAACATCTGCAGGGCGCGACGCACCGGCTGCCGGAGACCCGCATGAACGCGCGCGCGAGCTGGTTTCACTACGCGGTGTTGCTGCTCCTCTCGACGATCTGCCTGATGCCGGTCATCATTCTTGCGATGACCGCCTTCAAGACCGAGCGGCAGGTGTTCGACACTTCATGGTCCTGGTTCTTCATGCCGACCATGGACAATTTTCGCGCGGTGATCAACGACGGGCATATCGACCGCTATCTCAAGAACAGCCTCATCATCTCGATCGCGGCAACGCTGCTTACCCTGCTCTTCGGCACCATGTGCGCCTACGCTCTGGCGCGCTTTCGCTTTCTCGGCCGCGAGACGCTTTCTTACGGAACGCTCATCCTGCGCACCCTGCCGCCGGCGGTACTGGCGGTGCCGGTGTTTGTCATCTGGGCGGCCTGGACGATCAACGACACCCTCTTCGGCGTGGTACTGGTGTACGTGGCGCTCAACCTGCCCTTCACGATCTGGCTGTTGTACGGATTCATCCAGCAGGTTCCCGAAGAACTCGAGGAAGCCGCGGCCATCGACGGCTGCGGACCCTATCAGGTGTTCTGGAAGGTGATTCTGCCTCTGGTGAAGCCCGGCATGGCGGCAGCGGCGATCTTTACATTCCGGCTGGCGTGGAACGAATTCATCCTCTCGTTCATCCTCACCAACCGTTACACCCGCACCCTGCCGGCGTCGATTTCCAACTACATCACCGATACCGGCGTCGAGTGGGGCAAGATCATGGCCGCCGGCGTCCTGATCGCCCTGCCGCCGCTGATTTTCACTTTCGTCGCCGCCAAGCAGATCATCACCGGACTCACGGCCGGCGCGGTCAAGGGCTGACGGAGCAGGGTTTGACGCTGCCGGCCGCGCCCGGGAAATTTGCTTGAATGTGGGATTCCGGCCGCCGGCCGGAGGCAGAAGTCGGAGAAACAGCATGGGAATCAATGTCGGCCTGATCGGCCTGGGGGCGATGGGGCGGGGCATGGCGCAGTCCTTGCGCCGCGCCGGCCACAACGTGCACGTCCACGATGTACGCGCCGAGGCCATGGCACAGTTCGCAGCCGATGGCGGCGTCGCCTGCGCCTCGCCGGGGGCGGTGGCAGTAGCCTGCGATGTGCTCTTTTCCGTGGTGGTCGACGCCGACCAGACCGAGGCGGTCCTGTTTGGGCGTGATGGCGCCGCCGCGGCCATGCGCCCCGGCAGCGTCTTCGCGATGTGCAGCACCGTGGCGCCGACGCGGGCCATCGATTTCGAGGCGCGCCTGGAGGCCATGGGGATCCTCTTCCTCGATGCGCCGATCTCCGGCGGCGCCG
>JBJXGS010000114.1:0-3156 GCA_046160545.1 Burkholderiales bacterium | reverse complement strand
AGTGTTGTGCGGCGAGGGCGCGGTACTGAAGAGACCCGTCGGCGACCGCGCCGGCATCGTACCCGACACCAGCGCGGCCGAGGCCGCAGCCGCAGCGGCCGCGCGCAAGCCGCCCGCGCTGCCATTCCGCTTCGTCGGCCGTGTCGAGGAGGGCAACCGTGCCGCCGCCATCCTGCTCTTCGGCCAGGCCACCCTGGTGGTGCGCGTCGGTGACACGCTGGAGCGCAACTATCGGGTCGAGGAGGTCGGCGCGCGCGCGCTGGTCCTGACCTACCTGCCGCTTAATGAGCGCCAGACGCTGGAACTCGGAGGTCGTTCTTGAATCGCATCACCCGCGCGGCCCTGGCCGCCTTTCTGCTGCTGCTGGGCGCCTGCGCCAGCCAGGCCTACCGCGACGGGCGCGAACTGATCGCCGCCGGCCGTGTCGAGGAGGGGGTCCTGCGCCTGGCCGAGGCGGTGCGCGAGGATCCGCAGTCGCGCGAGATTCGCGCCACCTACCTGCGCCAGCGCGAGCTGGCCATCGCGCGCCTGATCGGCGAGACCGAGAGCGCGCGTGCCGCCGGGGCGCTCGATGCGGCCGAGCCGCTGTTGCGCCGCGCGCTGGCGCTTGACCCCGCCAACGCGCGCGCGCTGGCCGGCATCGAGGAACTCGCCAGCCGGCGCCGCCTGGCCGGCGCCGTGCGCCAGGCCGAGGAGCTGCTGCGCAAGGGTGACCTCGTCGGCGCGGAAGCGCGCGCCCGCACCGTGCTGGCCGAGGCGCCGCTCAACGCCGAGGCGCGCGCACTGATGCGCCGCATCGAGGAGCAGCGTGCTGTCGCCGCCGCGCCGGCCAGCCTGGGCACACCCTTCACGCGGCCGATCACCCTGGAACTGCGCGACACGCCGCTGCGCTCGGTGTTCGAGACCATGGCGCGCCTGTCGGGCGTCAACTTCATCTTCGACCGCGACGTGCGCCAGGACCTGCGCGTGACCATCTTCGTGCGCAACACCTCGATCGACGAGGTCATGCGCCTGATCCTTTCGACCAACCAGCTGGAGCGCAAGCTCCTCAACGAAAGTTCGGTGCTGATCTATCCCAACACGCCGGCCAAGGCGCGCGAGCACCAGGATCTGGCGCTGCGCACCTTCTACCTGACCAACATCGACACCAAACAGGCGCAGACCATGATCCGCGCCATGGCCAAGACGCGCGACCTGTATGCCGACGAGAAGTTGAACGCGATCATCGTGCGCGACACGCCCGATGCGATCCGCCTGGTCGAACGCCTGCTGGCCTCGATCGACCTGCCCGAGCCGGAGGTGATGCTCGAGATCGAGGTCATGGAGATCGCCTCGACCCGCGTGCAGGAGATCGGCCTGCGTTGGCCCTCCCAATTGCAGTTTGGCGAACTGGGGGCGGCCGGCGCGGCGCGCCTGCCGTTGAACGACCGCGGCAACATCGTCGGCAATGTCGTCTGGAGCGTCGCCAACCCGGTCGCGGTGGCCAACCTGCGCGCCGAGGTCGGCTCGACCAACACGCTGGCCAATCCGCGCATCCGCGTGCGCAATCGCGAAAAGGCGCGCGTGCACATCGGCGACAAGCTGCCGGTGTTCACCACCACGTCGACCGCCAATGTCGGCGTCTCGGCCTCGGTCAGCTACCTGGACGTGGGCCTGAAGCTCGACGTCGAGCCGGCGGTCTACCTCGACAACGAGGTCGCCATGAAGGTGGCACTCGAGGTCAGCAACGTGACGCGCGAGGTGCCGGGGCCGGCCGGGTCGATCGCCTACCAGATCGGCACGCGGCTGACCAACACGGTCCTGCGTGTCAAGGATGGCGAGACCCAGGTGCTGGCCGGGCTCATCAGCGACGAGGACCGCACCGCCGGGTCGCGCGTGCCGGGGCTGGGGGATTTGCCGATCATCGGGCGTCTGTTCGGTTCCTCGCAGGACACACGCAACAAGACCGAGATCGTGCTCCTGATCACACCGCGCGTGCTGCGCAACCTGGTACCGCCGCAGGTAGCCGGAGCGATGATCCCGGCGGGTACTGAAAGTTCGATCGGCGCTGCGCCGCTGCGCCTGGCCACCGCGCCGCCGCGCTCGGTCGGCCTGGCGCCTTCCGGGCCGGCACAGGCGGCGCGCGGCGCGGCGGCGGGCGCTCCCTCCTCATTGCCGGAGTCCCCGCAGCCTGCCGATAACGCTCCCCAGGCCCCCGGCGCGGCGCCCCCGGCCGTAGCGGCGGTCCCGCCGGCCGGGGCCGCTCCCGTCGGCGCCTCCGGTCCCCTGGCGCTCTCGCTGGCCGCCAGCGGCCCGGCGCAGGCCGGGCGCGAGTTCGGTGTCTCCGTCAGCCTGGCCGCCGGCAGCGGGCAGCGCGCGCTGCAGATCGACCTGGCCTTCGACCCCGCGGTGCTTGAGCCGATCGGCCAGGCTTCCGACGGGCCGGGGCGCGCCACCCTCACGGTGCAGCCGCCCGCACCGGGCGCCGCGGCGCGCTTTCGTGTCATCGGCCCGCCCGGGGCATCGGCCACCATCGGCATCGCCGGGGTGCGGGCTGCCGATGGCGGCGCCAGCGAATTCGTCACGCCGCCGCCCCTGGCCCTGGAGGTGACCCAGTGACGCGGCGCGCGCGCGGCTTCACGCTCATCGAACTCATGGTGGCGCTGGCCATCCTGGGCATCCTCGCCGCGGGCCTCTTCCCGCTGGCCGAGCTGGACCGGCGCCGCGAGCGCGAGGCGGAACTGCGCGCGGCCCTGCGCGAGATCCGCGCCGGCATCGACGCCTACAAGCGCGCCGTCGACGAGGGGCGCATCGCGCGCGCGGCCGACGCCAGCGGCTATCCGCCGAGCCTCGAAATCCTGGTCGAGGGCGCGCCGGACGCCAAGTCCACCGACAACCGGCGCATCTATTTCGTAAGGCGCCTGCCCGCCGACCCCTTCGCCGCGCGCGAGCCAGGCACCTTCGCCGACGCGCGCACGGCCGCGCGCACCTGGGGCAAGCGCAGCTATGCCAGCCCGCCGGAGGCGCCGGCCGAGGGCGCGGACGTCTTCGACGTGTATTCGCTGGCTGATGGGGCGGGCCTGAACGGCGTGCCGCTGCGGCGATGGTGATCGCCTGCCGCAGAGCCGCGCGCGGCTTCACGCTGATCGAGCTCATCGTCGTCATGACGATCGTGGC
>JBJXGS010000113.1:0-73713 GCA_046160545.1 Burkholderiales bacterium | reverse complement strand
ACGGCGTGCTTGCGGCGGATCGTGCCGGTGATGCGCGGCACCGGGTTGGGGTGGCCGCTGCGGTCCAGCGCCGTGCCCGGGTTGTCGATGTCCACGCCTTCGAGCGCAGTGGCGAATCGATTGGAGTAACTCTCGCGACGGATCTCGCCATCGGTGATGATGTCGAGTCCCGCATCTTCCTGCGCCTTGATCGCCAGGCGCGTGGCGTCGTTCATTGCTTCCTCGAGGTATTCGGGAGCCGGACGCCAGAGTTCGCGCGCGCGTACCCGCGGCGGAAAACGGCCGGCCAGCTTGACGCGATCGATCAACCATTCCGGTTGCGGATATGAGCCGACAAGGGAGGTGGGGAAGAGCATGCGCAGGATTCCTTGGGGTGATCGCAGGGTCGTGAGGCAGGCTGCCTAGGCTATCGCCTTTGGCGTCAGGTACCGATGCGACGCGCACCATTCCAGCGGGTTCGCCAATAGCGCTCGTCCATGCGTTCGGTGCGCACGGCGCCGCCAGAAGCCGGCGCATGGATGAACTTGCCGTCGCCGATGAAGATGCCGACATGCGAGAACGGGCGCCTGAGGGTGTTGTAGAAGACCAGGTCGCCGGGCTCGAGCGAATGTGCGTCGACTTCCTCGCCCAGGCGCACGATCTCATGAGCACTGCGCGGAAGCGTCAGGTTCATGACTTCGCGAAACAGGTAGCCTACGAACCCTGAACAGTCGAAACCGGTCTCGGGCGACCTGCCGCCGCGGGAATAGCGTGTCCCGAGCAGCGCCATGGCACGAAAAAGCAGTTCACCGGCGCGCGAAGTGAAGGACGGGGGGGCATCGGGTGACGCCGAAGTGTCGGCAGGGGCCTGCGCCTGCACGGGCCGTACTGTAGGCAGGAGCGCAACCAGGGGCAGTGCGACGATGCGCCGGCGCGTTGTGGAGGGGTTCCGTCGCTGTGACATCACGGGGCGTGAGTGTACGTCATGCCGGTGCGCCGCGCCGCGCGGGGCGGGCGAGTAAGGACAGCTGGCCTGGTACTAGAAACAGGTTCGTCTGCGATGCAGGTCTGTTTCGCGGCGCGCAGCATTCGACAGCGGGCCGCGGATACGAAAGTCCAGGCGCGCGTCGTCGCCGTGCGCAAACGGTTCGACCTCGGTCTCCGAGTGGCAGGTTGAACACATCGCGAACCAGCGTCCGCCAGCGCGGCGCGGCGCGTTGAATTCCGCGGTGATGCAGATCGGGCAATTGAATCCTTGCATGAGAATTGCTCCCGGACTAGTGCGACCTCGGATGCTGCCGCCTGGTTTGACTGCACGCGATTATTGAGGCGCAGGTCGGCAATCCTGCGTGACGCAGTTCGCATTTCACAGTTGTTGATGGTCTGCATTGACGCGCGCCCATTCGGGAGGCCGTCCGTATAATCAGGCCGCACGTTCGGGTTGGTTTCCGTTTGCGCAGCATTTTTCGCCAGCGCAGGCTCCCCCATGCTGCCGCCACCATTCCACCCATGTCCGACGCCGAAGTCGCCGCCAGCGCCCCTCGAGTCCTGATCGCGGACGACTCGAAAATGGTGCGAGCCACCATCGCGCGCCAAATCAAGGCGCGCTTCACCGCCGTCGAGGCGGTCGACGGCCTGGATGCCTGGAGCAAGCTCGAAGCCGACGCCGGGATCTGCGCGGTGATCACCGATTTGGGCATGCCGCGCCTGGACGGCTTTGGATTGCTGCAGAAGATCCGCGGCGCGACTGATGAGCGGCTGCGCGCCCTGCCGGTGATCGTGATCTCCGGCGACGACGAAGGCGCGCAGATGAAGCGCGCCGCCAAGCTCGGGGCGACGGAGTTCATCACCAAAGGGGTGGGCGCGGTCGAACTCGTATCGCGCCTGGAGAACCTGGCTGAACTCGATCGCACGCGGCGCAACCTTGATACGGCGCGGGTCGCGGTCGCCAAAGATGCCACCACCGATCCGATCACTCAGGTGGGCACCATGGCCCTCCTGGTCAAGCAGGGCGCGGCGATGTTTTCCTATGCGCAAAGGCATCGCGTGCCCTTGTCGGTGCTGCGCATCAGCCTGGACAATTTCGAGGCGCTTCGCGACAAGGCCGGCGAGGCCGTGACCGATCAGATTCTTGCCGCAGTGGCGCGCCTCCTGGTCGCGCGCCTGCGCAAGGAGGACGTCATAGCGCGTTCGGATGCCTCGGAGTTCGCGGTTGCCGCACCCGCCGCCGCGGCAGCCGCTGCAGCACGCTTTTCGGAGCGACTGGCGCAGGATATCCGCGGGGCGCGCATCAAGTGGCAGGGGCGTTCGATAAGCATCGCCGCCTCGATCGGCATTGCCGACAGCCTGGCATCTCCGTCACAAAGCTTCGCCGATATCTTCAGTGCCGCGGGCCGGCGCCTCGAGCGGGCGCGGCTGGAAGGCGGCAACCGTGTCGTCAGCGAAGATGCGCTGGCCGAATACACGGTGCCGCCACCTCTACCGCCTGGCGTCACCCAGGCTTTGGCGCTTCTGGCGCAGGGGCGCGGCGACGAACTGCAACCGTTTGCCGCCGAGTTGGCGCTGAAGATTTTTCCTTTGGTCAAGTATTGCGACGAGCATTTCAGCGCCGCCGAGCGCGAGCGCATCGAAATGGCGGCAACCCAACGTTTGACGACGCTCAAAGGCGAGTAGCAGGAAATACGTCAGGATCCCGGCTACCCGGTTGACCGAGCCGGCATAGAGGAGAGTTTGGATGGCTTCGTTCAAAAGGATGCATGCTGAGTCGATTGCCGATCGCGAGGCGTTCTGGGCGCGCGAAGCGCAGCGCATCGACTGGCACAAGGCGCCCGAGCAGGTACTGGATTACAGCCAACCGCCGTTTGCGCGCTGGTTCGTGGGCGGCACGACCAACCTGTGCCACAACGCCGTCGATCGCTGGCTTACCTGGAACGATGGCGCACTGGCAGACAAGCCTGCACTGATATATATCTCCACCGAAACCGGAGCCGAGAAAACCTATACCTTCCGCGAGTTGCACGCCGAGGTCAATCGTGTCGCGGCCATGCTGACGGATCTGGGAGTGGTCCGCGGCGATCGTGTCCTGATCTATATGCCGATGATTGCCGAGGCGGCTTTCACCATGCTGGCCTGCGCCCGGCTGGGTGCAATCCATTCCGTGGTCTTCGGCGGTTTCGCGTCGCACTCGTTGGCGCAGCGCATCGAGGATGCGACCCCGAAGGTGGTCGTCTCCGCCGACGCCGGCTCGCGCGCCGGCAAGGTGGTGCCATACAAGGGGCTGCTCGATGAGGCCCTGAGACTTTCCAGTCACAAGCCGGCGCGGGTGCTGCTGTTCAACCGCGGCCTCGCGCCCATGCCGCTGGTGGCGGGGCGCGATGTCGATTGGCAGTCGCTGGCGGCGCGCCATGTCGGGGCATCCGTTCCCTGCGTATGGCTCGAATCCAGTGAGCCGTCCTACATTCTCTACACCAGCGGCACCACCGGTCGGCCCAAGGGGGTGCAGCGCGACACGGGTGGTTACACCGTTGCATTGGCTGCGTCGATGCAGCACATCTACTGCGGCCAGCCCGGTGAGGTCTACTTTTGCACGTCCGACATCGGCTGGGTCGTCGGACACTCCTACATCGTCTACGGACCGCTACTGGCCGGCATGGCAACGGTGCTCTATGAAGGCACCCCGGTGCGGCCGGATGCCGGCATCCTCTGGAAAATCGTCGAACAGTACAGGGTGGCGGTGATGTTCTCGGCCCCAACGGCGATTCGCGTGCTCAAGAAGCAGGATCCGGCGTACTTGTCCAAGCATGATCTTTCGTCGCTCAAGGCACTGTGGCTGGCCGGTGAACCACTCGACGAGCCAACCTCGCGCTGGATCAGTGATGCGCTGGGACGCCCGGTGGTGGACAACTATTGGCAGACCGAGACAGGCTGGCCGATCCTTACCTATCCGTTGGGCGTGGAAGACCTGAAGCGCAAGTTCGGTTCACCGGGCTTCCCGATGTATGGCTACGACGTGCGCCTCCTGCACGAGACGACCGGGGAAGAAGTTGCCGTGGGCGAGAAGGGTGTTGTCGCGGTCGTTCCGCCGCTGCCGCCGGGCTGCATGGCGACCGTATGGGGCGACGACGCGCGATTCGTCAAGACCTACTTTGACAGCATCCCCGGCAGGCAGGTCTACTCGACCTTCGATTGGGGAATTCGCGATGCCGACGGCTGCCACTTCATCCTCGGGCGCACCGACGACGTGATCAACGTCGCTGGTCACCGACTGGGCACGCGCGAAATCGAGGAGTCGATCTCCTCGCACGCGGCGATTGCCGAAGTGGCCGTGGTCGGGGTCGCCGATCAGTTGAAGGGCCAGGTGCCGGTGGGCTTCGCGGTCGTCAAGGATGCAGGGATGATCGACACGCCGTCGGCGCGACTTGCGCTGGAAGGCGAGATCATGAAGACCGTGGACAAGCAGCTCGGCGCGATCGCCCGTCCGGCGCGGGTGCATTTCGTGACGCTTCTGCCCAAGACCCGTTCGGGCAAGGTATTGCGACGCTCCATTCAGGCGATTTGCGAAGGGCGCGATCCTGGTGACCTCACCACGATCGAGGACCCAGGCGCGCTGGCACAGGTCAAGGAAGCCGTGGCGATAATGTGACCGTATAGAGCCGGTGTCCCGAGGCCCTGTACTTGCGCTCAAATGGGCTGATGGCAACAGCGTCCGCGAGTTCAGTCACCTCGGCCCGGGTGCCGTCAACCGCCGCAGCGGCGAGCGCGAATTCCTCGACATATACACGCCAGTTGCTGCGGCATTCGATAGGTCCGCCCAGGCGCACCATGGTTGGAAAAATCGGATGTGCTGGCCAGCGTCGCATGAGTTGCGCAGGCTTGGGCCAGGGATTCGGGTAGAGCAGGTACTGGGCGGCTACCTTGATCCTGTGCGCCGCCAGGAGCAGCCAGATATCGACCATGTCGGCGCGCAGGACCAGCGCATTTTCCGGGAGGTCGCGCGGCGCACGCGCCAGGCGATGCGCCGACTTGTCGATGCCCGCGACGATGCAGTCCGGGTGCATGCGCGCCAGCGCCGCGGTGCTCGCGCCGGTGCCGCAGCCGGCGTCGACGATGCAGGCTGCAGTACCCGACAGGCGCGCCAGCAGGACGTCGAATGCCAGGCGGCTGGTGTCGGCAACCGGGCGCCGAAAGGGCGTTGCTGCATGGCGCTGCACCAGTGTCGCAAGGCGCGGGTGGGGCCCGTTCTGCGGGCTCGTGACCTGCCGGGAGCCGGTTGGAATCAAGGACGTCTCCTGCACGTCAGAGGGCCCAACAAGGGGTTTGCGGGCGGGCCAAAGTCCGGTACACTTCGGACTTTAAGTAAGTAAGCATTTAATAAAAAGCGGTCCCGGATGAAACGTGCCTGTTGTCGCAATACCGATTGAACGGCTCGACATATAAATTCGCCGTCACGCGGCAGTTGCGCCGAACCAGCAACATGGCCCATCCTTAGACCGTTGTCACGCCAACCAACCAGCAAAGGCAAACATGGCTGCCGTATTCAATTTTCCGCAATCACAGGCTGCGCTGCCCGGCGACGACGACCCGCAGGAGACCGGCGAATGGCTCGAGGCCCTCGATGCCGTCCTGGACCGCGAAGGCCCGCAGCGCGCCCATTTTCTCCTCGAAGCACTGATCGACAAGTCACGTCGCAGCGGTACCTATCTGCCATTCTCGGCCAACACCGCCTACATAAACACGATACCGCCGCATCTGGAAGCCAAGAGTCCGGGGGACCATGCGCTTGAGGAGCGCATCCGCTCGATCACGCGCTGGAACGCCATGGTCATGGTAGCGCGCGCCAACAAGGGTGAAGGCGATTTGGGCGGACACATCGCGAGTTTCGCCTCGGTCGGCACGCTTTTCGGCATCGGCTTCAACCATTTCTGGCACGCGCCGACGGCCGAGCACGGCGGCGACCTGATCTATTTTCAGGGGCACTCGGCGCCGGGCATCTACGCGCGAGCCTTTCTGGAAGGGCGCCTCTCCGAGGCCGACCTGCTCAACTTCCGCCGCGAGGTCGACGGCAAAGGCATCTCCTCGTATCCGCATCCCTGGCTGATGCCGAATTTCTGGCAGTTCCCCACCGTGTCCATGGGCCTGGGGCCGCTGCAGGCCATCTACATGGCGCGCTACCTCAAGTATCTGCACGCGCGCGGCATCGCCGATACCAGCCAGCGCAAGGTCTGGGTGTTTTGCGGCGACGGCGAGATGGACGAGCCGGAATCCCTGGGCGCCATCGGACTGGCAGTGCGTGAAAAACTCGATAACCTGATCTTCATCGTCAACTGCAACCTGCAGCGCCTGGATGGGCCGGTGCGCGGCAACGGCAAGATCATCCAGGAACTAGAAGCCGACTTTCGCGGTACCGGCTGGAACGTCATCAAGCTCATCTGGGGCTCGTACTGGGATCCGCTGCTCGCCCACGACAAGGGGGGGCTCCTGCGGCGGCGCATGGAAGAGGCGGTCGACGGCGAGTACCAGAACTTCAAGGCCAACGACGGCGCCTATGTGCGCAAGCACTTCTTCGGCAAGTATCCGGAACTGCTTGAGATGGTATCGCGCCTGTCCGACGACGACATCTGGCGACTCAACCGCGGCGGCCACGATCCGCACAAGATCTACGCGGCCTACCATGCGGCAGTCAATCACAAGGGCCAGCCGACGGTGATCCTGGCCAAGACCATCAAGGGTTATGGCCTCGGCAAGCAGGGTCAGGCCAAGAACCCGACCCACCAGCTCAAGAAGCTGGATATGGACACCATCAGCGACTTTCGCGACCGCTTCAACATTCCGGTGCCGGACGACCAGTTGGCCGAGCTGCCGTTCTACAAGCCGGCAGAGACCGACCCCATCATGCAGTACCTGCATGCGCGCCGCCAGGCGCTCGGGGGTTACCTGCCGCAGCGCCGTCCCAAGGCCTCGGTACAGCTCACCGTCCCGGGCCTCGATGCGTTCGAAGGGCAACTCAAGGCCTCCGGCGAGGGTCGCGAGGTTTCCACAACCATGGCTTTCGTGCGCATCCTGACCATGCTGACGCGCGACAAGGCCATCGGCAAACTGGTTGTGCCCATCGTTCCCGACGAGGCGCGCACCTTCGGCATGGAGGGCATGTTCCGCCAGCTGGGCATCTACTCCGCGGAGGGGCAGAAATACACCCCGGTCGACAAGGACCAGGTCATGTACTACCGCGAGGATGCCGCCGGGCAGATCCTCGAGGAAGGGATCAACGAGGCCGGCGCGTTCAGCTCCTGGATTGCGGCAGCGACCTCGTATTCGCATTCCGACCGCGTCACCATCCCGTTCTACATCTACTACTCGATGTTCGGCTTGCAGCGCATCGGAGACCTGGCCTGGGCCGCAGGCGACCAGCGCGCGCGCGGCTTCCTGCTCGGCGCGACAGCCGGGCGCACGACGCTCAACGGCGAGGGTTTGCAGCACGAAGATGGTCATTCGCACCTCATGAGTGCCACCATCCCCAACTGCGTGTCCTACGACCCGACCTACGCCTACGAGCTCGCCGTGATCATGCAGAAGGGCCTGCAGCGCATGGTCGAGCGGCAGGAGGATGTGTACTACTACATCACCCTGATGAACGAGAACTACGAACACCCGGAAATGCCCAAGGGCGTCGAGGCCGACATTCTCAAAGGCATGTACGCGTTCCGCAAGGCGGCCAAGGCCAAGCATACGGTGCAGCTGCTCGGCTCCGGCACCATTTTTCGCGAGGTGCTGGCCGCGGCCGAATTGCTTTCCAAGGACTGGGGCGTCGCCTCGGATATCTGGAGTTGCCCGTCCTTCACCGAACTGCGTCGCGACGGGCTTGCCGCCGAACGCTGGAACCTCCTGCATCCGCTGGACAAGGCGAGGAAGTCCCACGTCGAGGCTTGCCTTGAAAAGACCGGCGGGCCGGTGATCGCCGCGACCGACTACATGAAGGCCTTTGCTGACGGGATTCGCAGCTTTGTTCCCAAGGGCCGAACCTACAAGGTGCTGGGCACCGACGGCTATGGCCGCTCGGACACGCGCGCGCAGTTGCGGCATTTCTTCGAGGTCAACCGCTATTTCGTCACTGTTGCGGCATTGAAGGCGCTCGCCGAGGACGGCGCCATCGAAGCCAAACTGGTGGCGGACGCGATTGCCAAGTACGGCATCGATCCGGCCAAGTCGGATCCCACGACGGTCTGATCCTTCCGCACCCTCCGACGAAAAACCAGACAGACAGAGAGCAGACCATGGCGTTGAAGGAAGTATTCGTTCCCGACATCGGGGACTTCAAAGATGTGCCCGTGATCGAATTCCTGGTCAAGCCGGGGGACTTGGTCAAGGCGGAAGACTCGCTGATCACCGTCGAGTCGGACAAGGCCACCATGGAGATTCCTGCGCCGATATCCGGGGTGTTGAGGGAATTCAGGATCAAGCTCGGTGATACGGTCAATACTGGGTCACTGATCGCGATGATTGAAGAAGCAGCCGCTGAAGCCGGCGCTGCTGCGGGTAGTCCGGCTGCTGCTGTGCCGGTTCCGGAAAAGGCGGCGCCTGCCCCATCCGCTCCGGTTGCGGCACCTGTCACCACGGCTCCCGTGGTGATGCCGACCCCTGCACCCCCGCCAGTGGCTTCGGCGGCCGTGCCGTCGCCGGCGGCTGCAGGGCAGCGCCCGCATGCCTCGCCATCGATCCGCAAGTTCGCGCGCGAACTCGGAGTCGATCTGAGCCGGGTTTCCGGCAGTGGTCCCAAGGGCCGCATCCTGCACGAGGACGTGCAAGGCTTCGTCAAGCAGGTCATGGCCGGCGGCGGCGCGCCTGCTGCAACTCTACCGGGTACTCCTGCGGGGAGCGGGCTGCAATTGCTGCCGTGGCCCAAGGTCGATTTCGCCAAGTTCGGCGAGGTCGAGGCGCATGCGCTGTCGCGCATCAAGAAGATCTCCGGACAGAACCTGGCGCGCAACTGGGCCATGATTCCGCACGTCACGCAGTTCGACGAAGCCGATGTCACCGAACTCGAAGAGTTTCGCAAGGCGACCAATGGGCAGATGGCCAAGGAGGGTGTCAAGCTCACCATGCTGGCCTTCCTGATCAAGGCCTCGGTCGCGGCGCTGAAGAAGTTTCCCGACTTCAATGCTTCCCTCGACGGCGATAACCTGATTCACAAGAAGTACTGGAATATCGGCTTCGCAGCCGACACACCCAATGGACTGGTCGTGCCGGTAATCAAGGGCGCGGACCACAAGGGTATTCTCGACATCGCCGCCGAGATGGGCTCGCTGTCGGCCGACGCCCGTGCGGGAAAGCTCAAGCCCACCGACATGCAGGGTGCGACCTTCACCATTTCGTCGCTCGGCGGCATCGGTGGCACCGCGTTCACGCCCATCATCAATGCGCCCGAGGTGGCGATACTGGGTGTGTCCAAGTCCCTTACCAAGCCGGTCTGGAACGGACAGGCCTTCGTTCCCCGCCTCATCCTGCCGCTTTCCCTGTCCTACGACCATCGCGTCATCGATGGTGCTGCCGGCGCGCGCTTCACCACGCACTTAGCCGGTCTCCTGGCCGACATGCGGCGCACCCTGCTCTGATGGCCCGCATCGACCGACAGGGCGCGACCGGACGGAGCGCGTGATGACCACCATCGCGGTGGCTAGGAAAGGCGGGCGAATCGCGCTGGCCGCCGATCGCCTGACCACTTTCGGCGATACGCGGCTGGCCGCGCATTACGAGGCCAACGCCAAGATCTTTCGCGTGCGTGACACCTGGATCGGCATCGCCGGCTCGAGTGCGCATCATCAGGTGATCGAGCATGCGTTTCGCAAGGTCGACAATCCCCAGTTCGACGGCAAGGCGCAGATCTTCGACACCATGGTGCGCCTGCATCCCTTGCTCAAGGAGCACTTCTTCCTCAACCCCAAGGAAGAGGAGGACGACCCGTACGAATCGTCTCAATACGTCATGCTGATGGCCAATCCCGGCGGCATCTACGGCGTCTATTCGTATCGCGAAGTGTTTGCGTTCGAGCGTTTCTGGGCCATCGGATCGGGGCGTGCCTTCGCGCTCGGCGCGATGCATGCCAGCTGGTCGCGCGCGCGCACCGGCGCCGACCTCGCGCGGGC
Organism: Burkholderiales bacterium; assembly: GCA_046160545.1. GTDB lineage: Bacteria > Pseudomonadota > Gammaproteobacteria > Burkholderiales > JAEUOS01 > JAEUOS01. The sequence goes on along the minus strand of JBJXGS010000113.1, from coordinate 63,595 downwards.
CGGCGTTGCTGCCGGCTGCGAATTCGACAAGAGTTCCGCCGGGCCCATTGTTCTGCATTCCGTCAAGGCACAAAAGTAGCGAGGCTACGCAAGATGAGCGCAATCGAGATTCGCGTCCCCGACATCGGTGACTTCAAGGACGTGCCGGTCATCGAAATCCTGGTCAAGCCGGGCGATGTGGTCACGCGCGATCAGTCGCTGATCACGGTCGAGTCCGACAAGGCGACCATGGAGATTCCCGCGCCGGAGGCCGGCGTGATCACGCAACTGAGTGTGAAACTGGGCGAGGTGGTCAACACCGGCAGCCTGATCGGAATGCTTGAAGTGTCGGGCGCCACGCGCGCTGCGGAAGCAGGCGTCGCGCCTGCCCCGACAGCATCCGCGGCAGCGCCGGATCCGGCGCCGGTTGCCACGCCTGCGCTGTCGGCTGTCGCGCCTGCACCAGGGGCGGTCGCGCGCGGCGACCTGCACGCGGACGTGCTGGTCCTGGGAGCCGGTCCGGGCGGCTATACCGCGGCATTTCGCGCCGCCGACCTGGGCAAGCAGGTAATCCTTGTCGAGCGTTATGCAACCCTGGGCGGGGTGTGCCTGAACGTCGGCTGCATCCCCTCCAAGGCGCTGCTGCATGCAGCGAAGGTCATCACCGAGGCCGAGGAGATGGCGCACAACGGAATCGGATTCGGCAAGCCCGCGATCGACATCGACAAGCTGCGCGGCTGGAAGGAGTCGGTGATCGGCCGGCTCACCAAGGGCCTGGGCGCGATGGCCAAGGGGCGCAAGGTCAGCGTGGTGCAGGGCACGGGCCGCTTTGCCGGTCCGAACCTGATGGAAGTCGTGACCGCCGAGGGCGTAAAGCGCATCTCCTTCGACCACTGCATCGTCGCCGCAGGGTCGCGCGTGGCGCGCATCCCGGGCTTTCCCGACGATGACCCGCGCCTCATGGACTCGACCGGCGCGCTTCTGCTGGCCGATATTCCGCGCCGCCTTCTGGTCATCGGCGGGGGCATCATCGGTCTGGAGATGGCGTGCGTCTACGACGCGCTGGGTTCCAAGGTCACAGTCGTCGAATTCATGGACGGGCTGATCCCGGCTGCTGACCGGGACATCATCAAGCCGCTCGCCAAACGCATTGAAAAGCGCTATGAGGCGATCTACCTGAAGACCAAGGTAGTGAAGATCGAGGCCCGCGCCGAAGGTCTGCTCGCGACCTTCGAGGGGGCCGACGGCGCTCCCACGCCACAGCCGGCACAGCAGATGTTCGACCGCATCCTGCTCTCGGTGGGGCGGCGCCCCAATGGTCTCGAAATCGGTGCACCTGCGGCCGGCGTGACTGTCAACGAACGCGGCTACATTCCTGTGGATCGCCAGCAGCGCACCAACCTTCCGCACATCTACGCCATCGGCGACATCTGCGGTGAACCCATGCTGGCGCACAAGGCCACCTACGAGGCCAAGATCGCTGCTGAAACCATTGCCGGCCACAAAGCCGGATTCGACGCGCTGACCGTGCCCTCCGTGGCGTACACGGACCCTGAAGTTGCGTGGACCGGCCTGACCGAAGCACAGGCGAAGAAAGATGGTGTTCCCTACAAGGCGGCGAGCTTTCCCTGGGCGGCTTCCGGCCGTGCCATCTCGGTGGATCGAACCGAGGGCGTGACCAAGCTTCTCTATGATCCGTCGACCAAGCGCATACTCGGCGCCGGCATTGTCGGCCCCAACGCCGGTGAATTGATTGCCGAAATGACCCTGGCGCTGGAAATGGGCTCCGATCTGGAAGATGTGGCGCTCACCATCCACCCGCATCCGACGCTGTCAGAGACGCCGTTTTTCGCTGCCGAAGTGGCGCTCGGCACCATCACCGACATGATGCCGGCGAAGAAGTGAGCGCGACCGCGGGTCCTCGGCGATACCCGCGCGCTTGAGTCTCCTTCAGCCCCAGGCTGCCTCAACTCCGGCAGGCCTGTGGTCTCCTAGAATGCGCACGATTGCAAGCCTGAAAGGAAAAACCGGTATGGCTGAACCGACCCGCCAGAACATGTTTGATACGGCCCTCGCGGTGCGCAAGGAAGTCCTGGGCGCAGAGCATGTCGATCGCGCGTTTGCGATTGACGATGAATTCACCGCCGACGTCCAGGAGTTCCTGACCCTGCATGCCTGGGGGCCGAGCTGGGCGCGCCGCGATGCGAACGGTGAATTCACCCTGCCCAAGAAGACACGCTCATTCCTGAACCTGGTGATGCTGATGGCGCTCAATCGGCCGCACGAACTGGAACTCCATGTGCGAGGCGCCATCCGCAACGGCGTGACCAAGGTCGAGATGAAGGAGTTGTTCCTGCACGCGGCCGTCTACTGCGGTGCACCGGCGCTGATCGACGCCGTTCGAGTGGCACGCAAGGTGTGGGCCGAGCATGAGGGCAAGGGCGCTTGAGCTCCAGCGCCGGCGTGCGCTGCTTGGTGCGGGTGTCGGCCTGACTTTGCGGCCGGATGCGGGCATGGCGGCGCATACCGCGCTCGTGACGCGCGCCATCCCGGCCACCGGGGAGCGCGTTCCTGTGGTCGGGCTGGGGACCTGGCAGGCCTTCGACGTCACCGCCAGCGGCGCGGACTTCGACGCGGCGCGTGGTGCCATCAACGCACTCGTTGACGGCGGAGGCATGGTCATCGACTCATCGCCCATGTACGGGCGCGCCGAGTCGGTGGTGGGACAGCTCCTTGCTACTGGCGGATTGCGCCAGCGACTTTTCGTTGCCACCAAGGTTTGGACGCACGGCAAGGCCGAAGGCTTGGCGCAGATGCGCGAATCACTGGCGCGGCTGAAAGTCGAGCGACTCGACCTGATGCAGGTACACAATCTGCTGGACACCGCGTCACACCTGGACACGCTGGCCGGCTGGAAAAAGGAAGGACGCGTGCGCTTGCTGGGCATCACCCACTACCACGCCGGCGCTCATCGCGATCTCGAGGCGACGCTTGGGCGCACACCGCTCGACGTGGTGCAGGTCAATTATTCGCTGGCCGAGCCCGAAGCCGGAGAGCGCCTGCTGGGAATCTGCCGCGATCGCGGCATAGCGGTGATTGTCAACCGGCCCTTCGCCGAAGGCGCGATGTTCTCCCGCGTGCGCGGCAGCGCCGTGCCGGACTGGGCGCGCGACGAACTCGGATGCGCGTCGTGGGCGCAATTCTTCCTCAAATGGATCCTCGGCAACGAGGCGGTCACCGTGGCGATCCCTGGCACGCGCAACGCCCGGCACGTCGCCGACAACCTCGCAGCAGCGCGCGGCGTGCTACCGGATGCGCGCCAGCGTGAGCGCATGCGGTCAGTGTTCGCCGGGCTCTGATGACGATGGCGATCAAGTCGGTCGTCTCGCGCGACAACCCGCTCTTCAAACGCTTGAGAGCCCTGGCAGGTTCGTCGCAGGCCCGCAAGAAGGAAGGCTTGTCCCTGCTGGACGGTGCGCATCTCGTCGGCGCCTACGTCGCGGCCCGTGGCGCACCGGCCTTGCTCGCCGTGGGCGAGTCCGCGCTGCTGCGACCCGAGGTGGTGCAACTGGTGAACTCGGCCGGTGTCGCGGCCACACGCATGCCCGACGCGCTGATCGACTCGATCAGCGGCGTGATGCATGGTGCAGGCATCGTCGCGGCAGTGCCGACACCGCGCGAGAGCGTCCCGGAGGTCATCAAGGGCGACTGCCTCCTGCTTGATCATCTGCAGGATCCGGGCAACCTGGGGAGCCTCTTGCGCAGTGCAGCTGCGGCCGGCGTGCAACAGGTGTTCTGTTCGACCCACACCGTCTACGCCTGGGCGCCCAAAGTATTGCGCGCCGGACAAGGAGCGCATTTTTCATTGCGCATCTTCGAGGGCTGCGACCTCGAAGAGGTCGTCGATCGCTTGCAGGCACCGCTGGTCGCAACCTCCTCGCATGCAGGGCAAGACCTGTTCGCTACGGATTTGCGCGGCACGATCGCGTGGGTGTTCGGCAACGAGGGCGCCGGGGTTTCACCGACAATCCTTGCGCGCGCCGCGCGACGCATCGCCATTCCCATTCAGGCACACAGCGAATCCTTGAACGTTGCAGCCGCTGCGGCAGTCTGCCTGTTCGAAGCGCGACGCCAGCGAGCCTTGGCGAGGCCATCATGATTCGTTGTCTCAGGCTGTCCTGGCTCTGTCTTCTGGCTGCGCTGGTTGCAGGCTGCCTCGTGCCGGTACCTGCTGCACCACCGGTCGCGCCCGAGCTTCTGGCGGGCACGATGCGCCAGTTCAACTTTCGCAGTGAATTCGCCGACGCGCTGGCGCCGCTCAAGGCGCGTGACTGGCCCGCCCTGGTGAAGCTGGCGCGCGCGCGTCTTGAGCGCGAACCCAGTCGCGGCGAGTGGTGGAAGATTGCAGGCTATGGGCAGATGCAGGCAGGTGAACTCGCTCTTGCCCAAGACAGTCTGGAACGCGCGGGCAAATTGCTGCCCGAAGAGGTCGGTGTGTGGAGCCTTCTGGCCGAGGTCGAGCGCCGTGCCGGGAACCCCGGCGCGGCGCTACGCACACTGGAGCGTGCCTTGCAGACCGACCCGATTTCGACCATTGCGCTGGTGCAACAGGGCGACCTTCTTGCGGAGCAACGGCGTGACCGCGAGGCGCTGCGCAGCTTTGATCGTGCCCTTGAGATCGACCGGCGCGATCTGTTTGCCTGGCGTTCCCTGGGACTGCTGGCGCGGCGCAATGGCGATGCGGCTTCACTCGAGCGTGCAGTCAAGGCCTTGCAGCAGCTGTACCCGCCATTCGCCGACGAGATCGCAGGGGTACGCTAACCCTGTGCTTTTTCCGTCCCGGGCGGATTCGCGGTCAAAGCAGTGGTGGCGCCAGCACGCGGGCCAAGCATTCCGGTTGCCAGCGCGATGCCGACCAGGATCACCAGACAACCGCCAAGCATGTGTACCGTGAAGGGTTCGGCCAGAAACAGATTGCCCCACAGCATGCCGAAGGCGGGAATCAGATAGGTGACCGTGATGGCGCGGCTGATACCGAGCCGGGCGATCAGGCGAAAGTACAACGCGTAGGCCAGCGCGGTGCTTGCCAGCGCCAGCGCCAGGGTAGCCAGCCAGGCCCTGGTCGACACTGGTGTGGTCGGCCAGGCCGCGAGCGCGAACGGCAACAAGACCAGCGCCGCGGCAACCTGGCTGCCTGCCGCCACCAGCAAGGGGTCGACACCGGTCAGGTGTCGGCGGGTGTAGTTGCCGGCGACCCCGTAGCACAAAGCGGCGGCCAGGCAGGCAAGCATCGCCCAGACCGCCATGTCGGTCTTCATCGCAGCGCGGTCACCCATCAGCAATGCGACTCCGAGAAAGCCGATGACCAGCCCGGCAACGCGCCAGGCAGTGAGCCTTTCCCGCAACCAGGCCCAGGCGATGATGGCAGTCCACAACGGCGCGGTGGCGTTGAGGATGGCCAGCATGCCGCTGGTCAGATGCAGGGCGCCGAACGCAAAAAGGCAGAACGGGACCATGGAATTGGTGACGCCCACGAATGCGACCGGGCGCCACACCGGCTTGAAGGCGGGCAGTCCCGTTCGCACAGCGACGATAGGCAGCAGCACCAAGGCGGCCAGCCCGAGGCGCATTTCGATCAAGGGCAGGGGGGAGAGTTCGGGCGCGGCCACGCGCATGAAAGGAAACGAGGCGCCCCACAGGGCGCCCAGGAGCAGCAGTTCGGCCAGGTCTCGCAAGCGCATCTGGAAGGGTCTGTATGGAGCGGGCGGCAGGTCCAGAAAAAACCGCATCGCACATTCTGGCCCGTGCGGGCCGCCGAGACTGGCCGGATTCGGACTAGAACACCCGCCGTTCCAGCTTGATCTCCTGCATCACTGTCGTCGCGATCTCCTCGATCGACTTGGTGGTCGAGGACAGCCAGCGTATGCCCTCGCGCCGCATCATGGCCTCGGCAGCCGCGACCTCCATGCGGCAATTGTCCAATGCGGCATAGCGACTGTTGGGGCGACGTTCGTGGCGAATCTCGGCCAAGCGTTCGGGCTGTATGGTGAGGCCAAAGAGCTTGGTGCGCCAGGGCAGCAGCGTCGAAGGCAGCTCGTCGCGCTCGAAGTCTTCCGGAATCAGCGGATAGTTGGCGCAGCGCAGGCCGAAGGTCAGTGCCAGGTACAGCGAGGTCGGCGTCTTGCCGCTGCGTGAGACGCCGATCAGGATCACGTCGGCCTGCGCGAGGTTCTTGTCGCTCTGGCCGTCGTCGTGGGCGAGGCTGAAGTTGATGGCCTCGATCCGATTGGTGTACTCGGCCTGGTTCTTCGTCGCGCTGTGCGAACGGCCGATGGTATGCGTGGACTTGAGTCCCAGTTCACGTTCCAGCGGTTCGATAAAGGTCTGGAACAGGTCCAGCACCAGCGCATCGCTGGCACGCACGACCCGACTGGTCTCGGCGTCGACCAGGGTGTTGAAGACGATCGGACGCAAGCCCGTCTGGGCGTGCGCAGCCTCGATTCTTGCCACACATTCGCGCGCCTTCTCCACCGAATCCACGAACGGCATGCGCGTAGTGTGAGTCGGCAGTCCTTCGAACTGGGTCAGGAGCGACTGACCCAGCGTCTCGGCGGTGATGCCGGTGCCATCGGAGACGTAAAAGACGTTGCGCGCCGGAGCGTGGCTATTGGGCATGGAAGCGGCAGACGGGGCTGCGGGTCGAGGCTGCGGGTCGAGGCGTGCGGCGCTGCAAGAGCGTCGCAGGTTCGCATTGTAGGCGAGCATTCCGCTCGGCCCGGCGCAACGGACGGTTAGAATCCGGACACTGGCGCGCAGTCAGCGCGTAGCCAAGTCATCCAAGGAGTCGCATGGCAGGCAAGCACGTGGTCGCCCTTCAAGAACTGCGCAACACCGATGTCGGGACGGTTGGTGGCAAGAACGCTTCCTTGGGCGAAATGATCAGCCAGCTGGCGGCGTCCGGCGTGCGTGTGCCTGGCGGCTTTGCCACCACTGCCCAGGCCTATCGCGAGTTTCTTTCGCACCAGGGGCTGACGGACCGCATCGCAGCGCGCCTGTCTACTCTGGATGTGGCCGATGTCAAGGCACTTGCCGAGGCGGGGCGCGAGATCCGCGCCTGGGTCGAGGCCCAACCGCTGCCGGATGCCTTCGAAGCCGCGGTACGAAAAGCCTATGCAGCCATGGAAGCGGAATCCGGTGGGCCGATTTCGGTCGCGGTGCGGTCTTCGGCTACGGCTGAAGATCTGCCGGACGCGTCCTTCGCGGGCCAGCAGGAGACCTTTCTCAACATCTCGGGCATAGACAACGTCATCGCGGCGATGCGCCAGGTGTTCGCTTCCCTGTACAACGACCGGGCGATCTCGTATCGCGTCCACAAGGGCTTTGCGCACGCCGACGTCGCACTCTCGGCGGGAGTGCAGCGCATGGTGCGCTCCGATAGCGGGGCGGCCGGCGTCATGTTCACCCTCGACACCGAGTCCGGATTTCGCGACGTGGTCTTCATCACATCGGCTTACGGTCTGGGCGAGTCGGTGGTGCAGGGCGCGGTCAATCCCGATGAGTTCTATGTACACAAGCCGATGCTGGCTGCCGGCAAGCCGGCGATCATCCGTCGCTCGATCGGATCCAAGCTGACCCGGATGGTGTTCGGCACCACCGCGGCGGCAGGCAAATCGACTCTCACAACCGAGGTCAGCCACGCCGAGCGTGACCGCTTTTCATTGAGCGACACCGACGTTCTCGAGTTGGCGCGCATTGCCGTGACCATCGAAAAGCACTATGGACGTCCGATGGATATCGAGTGGGGCCGCGACGGCGTTGACGGACGCATGTACATACTGCAAGCGCGCCCCGAGACGGTCAAGTCCCAGGAAACCCGTGATACCCAGCAGCGCTTCACGCTGAAGGGTCAGGGCACCGTGCTTGTAAGCGGCCGTGCGATCGGGCAGAAGATCGGCGTCGGTCGCGTGCGCCTGGTAGCGGATGCGACCGAGATGGATTTGGTCGAGCCCGGTGACATCCTCGTGACCGACATGACCGACCCCAATTGGGAGCCGGTCATGCAGCGCGCCGCGGCGATCGTCACCAACCGCGGGGGGCGCACCTGCCATGCCGCGATCATCGCGCGCGAGCTGGGCATCCCCGCAGTGGTCGGTTGCGGCGACGCCACGGATCTCCTCAAGGATGGCATGGAGGTAACCGTCTCCTGCGCCGAGGGCGACACCGGCAACATCTACGGCGGGCGCCTCGAAACCGAGGTTTCCGAGGTGCGTCGCGGCGAGATGCCGAAGATCCCGGTCAAGATAGGCATGATCATCGGTAATCCGCAACTGGCGTTCGATTTCTGCCAGCTGCCGAACGAGGGTGTCGCGCTGGCGCGCCTGGAATTCATCATCAACAGCATCATCGCCGCCCATCCGCGCGCGATCCTCGATCATCCCAAGGTGCCCGATGACCTGCGCCGGGCGATCGATTCGCTCGCGCGCGGCTACGCCAGCCCGCGCACCTATTTCGTCGACAAGCTGGCCGAGGGCGTGTCGACCATCGCCGCGGCGTTCTGGCCCAAGCCGGTGATCGTGCGCCTGTCGGACTTCAAGTCCAACGAGTACAAGAAGTTGATCGGCGGCTCACTCTACGAGCCAGACGAAGAAAATCCCATGCTTGGGTTTCGCGGTGCAGCGCGCTACATCTCGCCGGATTTTGCCGAATGCTTCCGCATGGAGTGCGAGGCGATCAAGAAGGTGCGCGAGACCCTGGGCTTCACCAACGTGGAGATCATGATCCCGTTCGTGCGCACGCTCGACGAGTGCCGCAAGGTCATCGCCATCCTGGGCTCGCATGGCCTGGTGCGCGGCCAGGGTGGGCTGCGCCTCATCATGATGTGCGAGTTGCCCACCAACGTGATCCTGGCGGAGCAGTACCTCGAGCATTTCGACGGTTTCTCGATCGGCTCCAACGACCTGACCCAGCTGACCCTCGGCCTGGACCGCGACTCCGGCCTGGTGGCGGGTTCATTCGACGAACGTGACCCCGCAGTCAAGGCGATGCTGAAGATGGCGATCGCCGCCTGCCGCAAACAGGGAAAATACGTCGGCATCTGCGGTCAGGGGCCGTCCGACTATCCCGATCTCGCGTTGTGGCTCAAGGATGAAGGCATTACCGCGCTTGGCCTGAACCCGGACACGGTGGTCGATACCTGGAAGCGCCTCGCGGCCGCGAACTGAGTGCTTCCGGAACGCAAGCCGAACGTGGCGCGGCCGGCGCGCTAGTCGCCCCACTTTTCGATGTAGCGCGCGTAGTCCTTTGACCAGGAGGCGCTTCCCAGGCCGGTCCCCGAGCTTTCGTGCGCGATCGAAAGCGGCCAGGTGCCCATGCTCATCCCGCGCTGTTCGGCGCTGCGGCAGAAGTCCATGTCGTAGCAATGAAAATCGAAACGCTCGTCGAAACGCAACGAATGCCTGGCGAGCTTCGCGCTGGGCACGACCAGAAGCGCGCCGTCGAGCAGCTTCACCTCCTGATATGCAGGACCGTAAAACGAAACGCTAGTGGGAGGAAAGCCGCTCCCCTGCGCGACGATGCCGCTCAGGTTCTCGCGCGCATCCCAGTCGGTCAGGTTGTCGGCCAGGTGCCATGCCGGCTGACCTGGCAGCCGGCGTCGGTTGCCAGCCACCCCGGAGATATCGAAGGCGCGCGCCGCATCGATCAGGCGATCGACCCAGAAAAGGTCGATGAGCCAGATGTCGTCATGAATAAAGACCAGGAGCGCGGGGTCGGCGGCGGCCTCGTCAATCGCCGTGTTGTAGCAATGGGGCAGGCCCTGGGTGTTGCCGGGGAAAAGCCGCACTTCGACAAACGGAAAGCCATATAGCGAAAGCGAACGGCCCAGGGCGGTGCTGGTGAAGAATGCTTCGCGCGATTCGCGCGTCGCGCAGACGAGCCGGATCTTGTCCGACATGATGCGATCTGCCGTTCCTCAGGACGACTCTGCGAGTCCCCGCTTTACCCCAGCCCGCGCACCGACCGCATCGGCCCAGCGCGCCAGATGCACAAGGCCGGCCTCGTCGACCCAGGCGCGGCGCTGGTTGACCACCGGATAGAGAGCGTAGTCGGGCAGCGCGCAGGTGGCGCCTGACAGGTATTCGGTCTTTGCCAGTTGCGTGTCTGCCTCGCCAAACCAGCGCAGCAGTCGCCCGCGACGCACGATCTCGGACAAGCGCCCGTCGCCGTCGGGAATCATGTTGAGGCCCACCTGGTTCATGACCGCGTTCCATACGGCGGTGTCGCTGCACGCGAACATCAGCCATTGCAGCGCTGCAATGCGTTCGCGATCCCCTGCCGGCCACAGGTGCGGTGCCTTGCCGGCTACATAGATCATCACCGCGCCGGACTGGCTGATGCTGATCGGCCCCCCGGGCCCGGCGTCATCGACGATGGCCGGGATGCGTCCGTAAGGTGTCGCGGCCAGAAAGTCGTCGCCACGCTGGGGCAGCGGGGTGGCCAGAGTCACCTTGTGCACGCGGTAGGCGAGACCCGACTCGGCCAACGCGATGTTGGCGCGCATGCCGTTGTGCGTCGCGGCGGTATACAGGTCGATCATGGATTTCCTTTCATGGAGGTGGATGCCATCGTGCTGCGATGGCGTTCTTCTTCGGCCAGGCGCAGCACGCGACGCTGCACCTTGCCCGTGGTGGTCATCGGCAATGCATCGATGAACTCGATCTCGCGCGGGTACTCGTAGGGTGCCAGCGTGCTGCGCACCAAGGCCTGGATGTCGCGCTTGAGAGCGTCGTCACCGACCACACCTGCGACCAGCACGATGTAGGCCTTGACCAGCGCGCCGCGTTCGGCGTCCGGCTTTGGCACCACTGCTGCGTTGGCGATCGCCGGGTGCTTGAGGAGGCAATTCTCCACCTCCGAGGGGCCGATGCGATAGCCCGCAGCCTTGAACATGTCGTCCGCGCGGCCCTGATACCAGAGGTACCCGTCCTCGTCCATGACGGCCTCGTCCCCGGTGCGGCCCCAGTCACCGCTGAATTTGGCACGGGTCGCATCCTCTCTACCCCAGTAGCCCAGGAAAAAGACCGGGTCGGGGTGACCGTGGATGTCGTTGCGGTTCACCGCGATCTCGCCCGGTGTGCCGCGTGGTACCTCGCGGCCCTCTGCATCGATCAACGCGACGCGGTGTCCTGGGTAGGGCCTGCCGATGGCGCCGGGCTTGGCAGGCCAATAACTGGAGCAGTTGCCAACCACGTAGTTGATCTCGGTCTGGCCGAACATTTCGTTGATCGTCACGCCCAACTCGCTCTTCGCCCAGGCGAAGAGCGTCTCGCCGACCGCCTCGCCGGCGCTCATGATGGCGCGCAGCCGGAGCCGGTATTCGCGGCGAGGCCGAGGCACGCCCTTCATGATGATCTTGAGGGCGGTCGGAAACAAAAAAACGTTGGTGACCGCGTGGCGCTGCATCAACTCGCAGGCGGCGCGCGCATCGAAGCGGCCCGCCGCGTCGCGGGCGCTGCCGGCGACGATGGGGCGACCGAAGTAGAGCGTCGGCAAAAGCGCGTCCATCAAGCCGCCGGTCCATGCCCAGTCGGCTGGCGACCAGAACACGTCGCCCTCCTGCGGAAACCAGTTCTGGGACGCGACAAAGCCAGGCAGATTGCCGATCAAGACGCGGTGGGGCTTGAGGGCTCCTTTGGGCGGGCCGGTGGTGCCACTGGTATAGATGAGTAGCGCCGGGGTGTCGGCGTGGGTCGCAACCGCATTGAAAGTCGGTCGATTAGCCGCGATCAGTGCCGCGTAGTCATGACTGTCCTGGGTGCCGGGATCGCAAGCAATGACGGTTCGCAATTGCGTGCAACGCTTGCGCACGGTGGCCAGGTTGGCCGCAGACTGCGTGTCGGTCAGGGCGGCGACCGCTCCGCTGTCGACCAGGCGATACTCCAGCGCGTCGGGGCCGAAGAGCACCGACAGGGGCATGGCCACCGCACCCATCTGGTAGCAGGCGATGTGCGCGACGACGGTTTCCCGGCGCTGCGGCAGCATGATCGCGACCCGGTCACCCTGTGCAACGCCCCGCTCGCAAAGCGCATTGGACAGGCGGTTGGCCTCGGCCTGCAGCTGTGCATAGGTGACCGGCGCCGAGGTCCCATCGTCCCCCGGCAGCAGGGCGATACGAGCAGGGTCGCCGGCCCAGCGCGTGCAGCACGCGTGGGCAATATTGAAATTGTCTGGAACCAACCAGCGAAAACTGGTATAGAGTTCCTCGTACCGGTCCTCTTGCTTCATCTACCTCGCCTGATGCCCCTGCCGATTCGCGAAATCATACGCCGCCTCGGCATGGCTGCCGCAGCGCTCGCGTTGGCTGCATGCGCCACCGTCAGTACGCCCGGCGGATCGACGACCGTATTGGCATTGCCAGGCGTAGCACATGTCCTGGATCGCGATGTCACCAACCGCGAGGGTACGCAGTCCACCAACCCGCGCTGGTTTGCCGACCCTGACAGCCACCCGGCTGTGCGTCCGCTACCGGGTCGCGTGTACTCGAATGATTCCGCACCGGTGTCCACGGTCAGTGCCGCAGAGCAGCGCGCAAGTGGCCAATTGGCAGGCGCCGTGGCAGGGACCCTGATCGGCACGCAGGCAGGCAACCGTCTGGGCGGTGTTGCGGTGGGTGGTGCCTTGGGAGCGACCCTGGGAGGCCAGGCCGCCGATCCTTGCGGGCCTGGACTTAACCAGGGCAGCTTCTGGGGCGGCCTTGCGGGGGCCTGGCTCGGCTCCTTGTTTGGCGGAGGTCGCGGGCGCGAGTTCTGGACTGCCCTGGGGGCGGCAAGCGGCGCGTTGCGGGGTGCCGAAATCGCGGCCGAAGGGCGGCGCTGCCGCTAAGGGGCAATCCCTGCGGAGTGGTCCCGGCGTGTAAAATGCTGCATCGCGACATCGGCCGCAGTCCGCGAGGATGCGCGGCTTTTGCTTGAAATCCAGCCGTTCCGAGTTTGTTTCCCTGCGGGGTCTTCGTTACCACGTTCGCCTGTGGGGCGATCCATCTGCGCCGAAGCTCTTCATGGTGCATGGCTGGATGGATGTCTCCGCTTCATTCCAGTTCCTGGTCGATGCTTTGCAGGGGGACTGGTGCGTGGTTGCTCCCGACTGGCGTGGTTACGGGCTGACACAGGGCCCCGCTACCGACTCCTACTGGTTCACGGACTACATCGCCGACCTGGATTTCCTCGCGCGGCACTATTCGCCGGATGCGCCGATCGACCTGATCGGCCACAGCATGGGTGGCAATGTCGCCAGCCACTATGCCGGAGTTCGGCCTGACCGGGTCAGGACGCTGGTGATACTTGAGAGCTTCGGCAAGCGTGGTGGCAAGGCCGCCGACGCCCCGGCACGCTACCGGCGTTATATGGACGAACTGGCGTCAGCCCCGGAATTGCGGCCCTACGCCGACTTCGCGGGCCTCGAGCGTCGCCTGATGCGCAGCAATCCGCGTCTGAGCGCGGAAAAGGCGCACTTCCTGGCACGTCACTGGGGCACGGAGAAGGACGGCCGCGTCGTATTGTTGGCCGACCCGGCGCACAAGATCGTCGATGGCAAGCTGTTTCGAATCGATGAAGCCGAGGCCTGCTGGGCCGCGATCACGGCTCCGGTGCTGGCGGTGGCAGCGCGCCAGTCGGAAATGCTGTCCAAATGGATCGACGAACCCGAGTATCAGCGCCGTCTTGCGATATTTGCGAACGTCAAGAGCGCGATGATCGAAGACGCCGGCCACATGATGCATCACGACCAACCGGAGCGTCTGGCGACCATGATCGAGGCTTTTCTTGCCGAGGCGCGCAGCGTCGCATGAACGTCGACCTGCATTCGCATTCGATCGCCTCCGACGGGCTGCTCAAGCCCGCGGAGGTCGCCGCGCGCGCGCGCGCCGGCGGGGTGGACGTCTGGGCATTGACGGATCACGACGACACCGGCGGACTCACCGAGGCCGGCGTGGCGGCGCGCGAACTGGGCATGCGCTTCATCCCCGGGGTCGAGATATCGGTCACTTGGCGCGCCGACCCCGCTGCAGCGGGGACGACCATCCACATTGTTGGCCTCAACATCGATGCTGCAAATCCCGAGTTGATGCGCGGACTGGCGGGCATTCGCGCCGGCCGCGAAGGCCGTGCGCAGCGCATGGCCTTCGATCTGGGCGTGGCTGGCGTGACAGGGGCCCTGGAAGGCGCGCGCAAGTACGCCATCAACCCGGAACTGGTCTCGCGCACCCACTTCGCGCGTTACCTGGTGCAGGAAGGCAAGGTAAGTTCGGTGCACCAGGCTTTTTCGCGCTACCTGACCGAAGGCAAGCCCGGTTATGTCGCGCACGACTGGGCGAGCATGTCCGAGGCGCTGACCTGGATCCACGCCGCCGGTGGCGTCGCGGTGATTGCACATCCGGGGCGCTACAAGCTGGGCTCGGCTGCCCTGGCACGCTTTTTCAGCGAGTTCAAGGAATTGGGCGGGCGCGCCATCGAGGTCATGACCGGCAGCCATACTACCGACCAGTACAACCACTTCGCCGAGACCTGCCGCTGCTACGGCTTTCTGGCTTCGCGCGGTTCGGACTACCACGGCCCCGGCGAGAGTCGCGTCGACCCGGGTGCCCTGCCAGCCCTGCCTGCCGACCTGACTCCGGTGTGGAGTCTCTGGAATTGACTGAATAGCCTTGAGCGCAGCCGGTTTTTTTCCGGCGCCAAAGAGCATGTCCCAAGTCCTGGTCGTCCATCCGACCCATCCCCAAGCGCGTTCAATTCGCCAGGCCGCCGACGTCGTGCGGCGGGGGGGAGTGATCGTCTATCCGACCGACTCCTGCTATGCATTGGGCTGTCATCTGGGCGACAAGGACGCGGCACTGGCGATGCGCCGCATCCGCGGCGTCGACGAGAGGCATCATTTCACGATCGTCTGTCGCGACCTGTCCGAAATCGCCATCTTCGCCAAGGTCGACAATTCACAGTACCGCCTGCTCAAGGCCGCCACGCCGGGCGCCTATACCTTCATCCTCGAGGCCAGCCGTGAGGTACCGCGACGCCTGGCGCATCCGCGCCGCCGCAGCATCGGGCTGCGCGTCCCCGACCACGTGGTCGCGCGCGCGCTCCTGGACGAACTGGGCGAACCATTGTTGTCGACCACGCTGATCCTGCCGGGGGTCGAGGAGCCGCTCAACGATCCGGACGACATTCGCGAACGCCTGGGCAATGCGGTCGAACTGATCCTGGATGGTGGCGCATGCGGCATCGTGCCCACCAGTGTCATCGACATGACCGGACCGACACCGACGGTGCTACGCAGCGGCGCCGGCGACCTCGCGCGCCTCGGTCTCGCGATGCCCGTTTGATAAAATCATGGCCGTGTCAGCTTCTCTCGTACAAACCATCGCGATCTACGCGATCCCGGTGTTGCTGGCAATCACATTGCACGAGGCGGCCCACGGATACGCGGCGCGGCATTTCGGTGATTCCACCGCCGCCGTCATGGGGCGCTTGTCGCTCAACCCGCTGCGCCACGTGGACTGGTTTGGCACCGTCGCGATGCCGCTGTTGCTCTATTTCATGACCTCCGGCAATTTCGTCTTCGGTTATGCCAAGCCGGTTCCGGTCGACAGCCGCAACCTGCGGCGCCCCAAGCAGGACATGCTGTGGGTGGCGTTCGCCGGGCCGGCATCCAACCTCCTGATGGCCCTCATGTGGGCACTGTTCGCGGCATTCCTGGCCATCGCCGGCGTTGACGAGACCTTCTTCACAGGCATGGCGCAGGCCGGTGTGCTGGTCAATTTCGTCATGGCCGCACTGAACCTGTTCCCTTTGCCGCCGCTTGACGGCGGGCGCATGCTGGTCGCGGTGCTGCCCTATGCGCAGGCGCTGATGCTCTCGCGCATCGAGGGTTTCGGATTTTTCATCGTGCTGGCGCTGGCTGCAACGCGCCTGCTCGAGTACTGGATGATGCCGCTGCTGGCGGCATTCAATATCGGACTGGCAGTGCTCTTGCGTCCGCTCGCCCAGTTCCTCTAGTCGGGATACCTTCAATCCATGTTCGCCGAACGTGTTCTGTCCGGCATGCGCCCTACCGGGGCGCTGCACCTGGGTCACTACCATGGCGTGCTCAAGAACTGGGCGCGCCTGCAGGCCGAGTACCCCTGCTTCTATTTCGTCGCCGACCTGCACGCGCTGACCACGCATTACGATGATGTGCAGGCGATCGCCCGCAATACCCACGAGATGGTCATAGACTGGCTGGCGTCCGGCATCGATCCGGCGCAGGCGACCATGTTCGTGCAAAGCCGCGTTCCGCAGCATGCCGAGCTGCACCTGATGCTGTCGATGATGGCGCCGCTGTCGTGGCTGGAACGAGTGCCGACCTACAAGGATCAGCAGGAAAAGCTCGTCGAGAAGGATTTGACGACCTACGGCTTTCTGGGCTACCCGCTGCTGCAGGCAGCCGATATCCTGATCTATCGCGCACAGCACGTTCCGGTGGGCGAGGACCAGGTGCCGCACGTGGAATTCACGCGCGAGGTGGCGCGCCGCTTCAATCATTTGTATGGCAAGGAACCCGGCTATGCAGAGAAGGCCGAAGCGGCCGTCAAGAAGCTGGGCAGCAAGCAGGCGCGTTCGTATCGTGAGTTGCGCGATCGCTATCAGGAAGAGGGCGACGCCGGCGCGCTCGACGCCGGGCGCGAACTCCTGGCTGCAGCGCAGAGTCTTTCGTCCCAGGATCGCGAGCGATTGTTCGGGTACCTGGAAGGCGGCGGAAAAATTATCCTGGCCGAGCCGCAGGCGCTCCTGACCGAAGCCTCACGCATGCCCGGCCTGGACGGTCAGAAGATGTCCAAGTCCTATGGCAATACCATCGCGCTGCGCGAGGATGCCAAGTCGGTCGAGAAGAAGATCCGCACCATGCCCACCGACCCGGCGCGGGTGCGCCGTACCGACCCGGGGGACCCTGACAGGTGCCCGGTATGGGAGTTGCACCGCGTCTATTCCGACGACGCGACGCGTGCCTGGGTCAGGAACGGATGCACCAGTGCCGGCATCGGCTGCCTCGAATGCAAACAACCGGTCATCGACGGTGTGCTGCGCGAACAGGGTCCGATGCTGGAACGTGCCCAGAAGTACATCGACGATCCGACCCTGGTCACCAACATTCTCGCGGAAGGCTGCGCAAAAGCGACACGCCTGGCCGAGGAAACCATGCGCGACGTGCGTGCGGCCATGGGACTGGGCCGCGACTAGAAAAGCCATGTCGCGCGTGCCGCGGGTCAACGCGGCGGCGTGCTCACCTGTTGCCCTCGAGATGACTCCTGCCGCACTGATTCGCCCCTCCAAGGCCGCCGACGTTGCCGCGATCGCCGCGATCTACGGATATCACGTCCTGAACGGCCTGGCATCCTTTGAACTGCTGGCGCCGTCAGTCGATGAGATCGCCAAGCGCCGCGCGGACGTCATCGGTCGCGGCTTTCCGTACCTGGTGGCCGAGCAGGGTGGCCAGGTGGT
This sequence comes from Burkholderiales bacterium, assembly GCA_046160545.1. GTDB lineage: Bacteria > Pseudomonadota > Gammaproteobacteria > Burkholderiales > JAEUOS01 > JAEUOS01. The sequence goes on along the minus strand of JBJXGS010000113.1, from coordinate 46,091 downwards.
GGGCTATGCCTACGCCAGCCTGTACCGCACGCGGCCGGCCTATCGCCACACCCTCGAGGATTCGGTGTACATCCATCGCGACCATGCGGGGCAGGGCATTGGCCGCGCCCTGCTCGAGGCGCTGATCCCGGCCTGCGAGAAGTCAGGCTGCCGTCAGTTGATCGCCGTCATCGGTGATTCCGCCAATCGTGGTTCGATCGCGCTGCACTCTGCATGCGGCTTCAAACGTACGGGCACTCTCAAGGCGGTCGGCTTCAAGTTTGGCCGCTGGGTCGATAGTGTCATCATGCAACGCGCGATCGGCGAGGGAGCAAAGACCCTGCCCGCCGAGCGTGACAACGGAAACCGCTGATGCTCGCAACCGCAAACGTCGCCATCCAGTTTGGCGCCAAACCGCTCTTTGAGAACGTCAGCATCAAGTTCGGTGACGGCAATCGCTACGGCCTGATCGGCGCCAACGGGTGCGGCAAGTCGACCTTCATGAAGATTCTGGGCGGCGATCTGGAACAGAGCGCCGGCGAAGTGATGCTCGAGTCCGGGCGCCGTCTGGGCAAGTTGAAGCAGGACCAGTTCGCCTTTGAGGACGAGCGCGTGCTGGACGTGGTCTTGCAAGGGCATGCCGAAATGTGGGCCGCGATGACCGAGCGCGACGCGATCTACGCCAATGCAGAGGCCAGCGAGGACGACTACATGCGCGCCGCCGACCTTGAGGCCAAGTACGCCGAATACGGCGGCTACGACGCCGAGTCGCGCGCCGCCAGCCTGCTCTTGGGCGCGGGGGTCGCGGCCGACCTGCATCAGGGCCCGATGCGCGCCGTCGCGCCGGGCTGGAAGCTGCGCGTGCTCTTGGCGCAGGCCCTGTTCTCCAAGCCCGACGTGCTGCTCCTGGACGAGCCGACCAACAACCTGGACATCAACTCGATCCGCTGGCTGGAAGAGGTGCTCAACGCCTACGATAGCACCATGGTCATCATCAGCCACGACCGGCACTTCCTGAACCAGGTGTGCACCCATATGGCCGACCTCGACTACGGCCAGATCAAGGTCTACCCGGGCAATTACGACGACTTCATGCTCGCCGCCACGCAGGCCCGTGCGCTGCTCGCGGCTGCCAACGCCCGCACCAAGGAGCGCGTCGCGGAGCTGCAGGAATTCGTCCGGCGCTTTTCGGCCAACAAGTCCAAGGCGCGCCAGGCTACCTCGCGCGCGAAGCAGATCGAAAAAATCAAGGTCGAGGACATGAAGCCCTCGTCGCGGCAGAATCCCTACATCCGCTTCGACGAATCAAAGAAGCTGTTTCGCCAGGCCTTGGTGGTCGAGAACCTCTCGTTTACCTATCCAGGCGCGGCCGCGCCGGTCCTGAAGAAAGCGAGCTTTTCGATCGACGCTGCCGAACGCGTTGCGGTGATCGGCGCCAATGGCGTGGGCAAGACCACGCTGTTGCGCTGCCTCGCCGGAGAACTGGCGCTTTCGCGTGGCAGCCTCAAATGGGCCGAGAACGCCAGACTGGGCTACATGCCGCAGGATCCGGCCGCCGAGTTCGAGCGCGACATGGACCTGGCCGAATGGATGAGCGCCTGGAAAGGCGCGGACGACGATGACCAGATCGTGCGTGCCACCCTGGGACGCCTGCTTTTTACCGGCGATGACGCCAAGAAGTCGGTCAAGGTCCTGTCGGGTGGAGAAAAGAACCGCATGCTCTACGGCAAGCTGATGCTCACGCTACCCAACATCATGCTGCTCGACGAACCGACCAATCATATGGACATGGAGTCCATCGAGTCCTTGCAGATCGGACTGGAAAAGTATCCGGGCACGCTGATCTTCGTTTCGCACGACCGCGAATTCGTCGGCGCCTTGGCCAACCGCGTCATCGAGGTCAAGGATGGCGGCGAGATTGTCGACTTTCATGGCAGCTACGACGACTACCTGCACTCGCAGGGCATCGAGGTTTAGAGCAGGGCGACGCGCAAGCCGTTCGCCCCCTGCAAGGCTGTGCCGATGCGCGACAATCCGGTGATGACCGATACCCGCCCAGATACCCAGGCCGCCAACGGCGCCTTCTCTTCGCTGGCGCCGGAGGAACGCGCCCGCATGCTGGCCCTTGGCCCGGTGTGGGCGCGCGACATCGCCGGTCACCGCGACCAGGTCCTCAAGGCCTATTTGCCGATCCTGGCTGCTACCCCGCGCGAGGGACTCTCGGTTACGCGCGACCTGGCCTACGGCAGCCATCCGCGCCAATGCCTCGACATCTACAGCCGCACCGGGCTAAAAAATGCGCCGGTGGCAGTATTCATCCACGGTGGTGCATTCGTGCGCGGCGAAAAGGACTCCAATGTCGAGGTCTACGCCAATGTCCTGCGCTACTTTTCGCGCCACGGCATCGTCGGGGTCAACGTCGAGTTCCGTCTCGCTCCCGAAGCGGTCTACCCCGGCGGCGCAGAGGATGTCGGCCGGGCAGTCGCCTGGGTGCGCGCCAACGTTGCAGCGCACGGCGGCGACCCGCAGCGCATCGTGCTGATCGGACATTCGGCTGGCGGCTCGCACGCCGGCGCCTACGCCTGTGACCCGGCTGTCGTCCCGCGCGAGGGTCATGGCCTGGCAGGTCTGGTTTTGATCTCAAGTCGCCTGCGAGCTGACGTGTTGCCCGGCAATCCCAACGCCGGTGCGGTGCGCGTCTACTATGGCGCGGACGAGAGCCTCTACGAGGAGCGGTCGGTTACGACCCACGCGGCGCGCCTGGACATCCCCGTGTTCCTGGCCGCCGCCGAATTCGAGAACCCGTATCTCGACGCCTACACCGCCGAGTTTGCCGCGCGTGTAGGGATGGCGCGCGGCAAGATGCCGCGTCTCATGCACCTGCGCGGACATAACCATGCCTCGATCGTCGCCCATTTCGACTCGGGCGAAGAGGTGCTTGGTCGCGAATTGGTCGAGTTCGTGCGCGATCCGCGCTGAGGCACCCCGCGCGCGGGATCCTGGTGTAGTTCGAAGTCGGCGCGCTGCTCGTCGTGCATTACCCCCTCGCCGCGTCTACGGCAACTCGTCATCTGTCATCGCATCGACGCCGAGTTGCGCGCAAATGCGCTCGAGGCACCGCCTTTGCTTCGCCACTTCGGTTTCCAGCGCAGCGACGCGCAAAGCCAGTGTCGACTCGGCCGGCGTAGCCGGTTCGCCAGCGTCGGCATGGGGCGCAGTGGTGTCGACAACCGGTTCGCCGCACAGCAGATGCGCCCAGCGGCTTTCGCGCGCCCCGGGCTGGCGTGGCAACAGGCGCACCAGCGCGCCGGCGGGGCGTTGGGCAAGTTCGTTCAAAAAAGCCTCGACCGACGAGATGTCCGCAAAGGCGTGCAGGCGGTCGCTGGCGATGCGCAATTCGCCGGCGGTCTGCGGACCACGCAGCATCAGGACCGACAGCAACGCTGCCGACTGCTCGGGGACCTTCATGACCCGCAGCAGGTTGTGCTCGTAGCGCATGGCGCGTCCGCCGCTCGATTCGATGATGAGGCTCGCAGCCTTGAGGCCGTCCAGCGCAGCCTGCACCTCGCTAGCTGAGGCATCGATCACCGGCGCGCGGCTGGACTTCTGGTTGCAGCCCGCGATGAGGCTATTGAGCGTCAGAGGGTAGGTGTCCGGGACGGTGCGCTCCTTCTCGAAGAGCACGGCGAGGACGCGTGCTGCGAGGAAGGACAGGACGGGCGGCTGCATCTGCATCGGTTGGCTCCTGACTCAGTATCGCAGGTGCCATGATCGCAACCCATTCAGCACATTCCGGTACTGGGTGAGGCGAGCCAAGCGCGTTGCCCATGCCGATGTTTGCTCTGGATCAAGCGGGCATCATGTGCGCCCGCTAAGGTGGCAGGTACGCAGCATGGATGAGCGGCTGCCCAACCTCAGGACGAACATCCCGGAATCCGACTATGACATCGACCCCGCTCCAGAACCTGCTGATCGCCGCCATCGAAAGCAAGAGCGCATCGCTTAAGCAACTCATGCAAGGCCGTCTGATCGAAGACGAGCCGGGCGTGCGCGCCCACCTTGACCTGCACAATCCGGCCGAGGAGGACGATGCCCAGGCCGATGCGCAGAGTGACCTCGACGCGGCCCTGCTGGCGCGCTACGACGAAGAACTCAAGGCACTGGACGCTGCGCGCTCGCGTATCACCGCCGGGGAATTCGGCATCTGCCTTGAGTGCGGCGCGACCGTCCCCGAAGCGCGCCTCCTGGCCGTGCCCGAGTCGCCATGGTGTGTCGACTGCCAGTCGCGGGCGGAAGCCGGGGCGCACCGTCCCAAGCTCTGAGGCGATCCGCGCACCCGGACGGCGCAGCCGGCTGCGGGCTCGCGTAGTCTGTCGCCTTTCCACGGGAACATCGAGGTTCGCGAATGCGGCGCAGCTTGCATAGTGAGATTCACCGCACCGGGCGCGCGGGCTGGCTGCGCGCTGCCGTGCTGGGTGCCAACGACGGCATTGTCTCGACTGCCAGTCTTCTGGTTGGCGTCGCTGCCGCGAACGCCGATCGCCATGTCCTGCTGGTGACCGGCGTCGCCGGGTTGATGGCCGGCGCGCTGTCGATGGCGGCGGGCGAGTACGTGTCAGTGCAGTCGCAAGCCGACACCGAATCCGCCGATCTGGCTCGCGAACGTGCCGAACTGGCTGCCGATCCGGCCCATGAGCATAGCGAACTGGCAGCCATCTACGTGGGGCGCGGTTTGCCGCCGGCGTTGGCTGAGCAGGTGGCGCAAGCCTTGATGCATCATGACGCGCTGGGCGCGCATGCGCGCGACGAGTTGGGCATCTCCGAGATTCTGCGCGCGCGGCCATTGCAGGCAGCCGCCACCTCGGCCGTCACCTTTGCCGTCGGCGCCGGACTGCCCCTCGCGGTCGCGCTGCTGGCGCCGCACGGCGGCATCGTCGGGGCGGTGTCGATCGCGTCACTGGCGGCGCTGGTGGGGCTGGGCGCACTGGCGGCAAGGATTGGGGGCGCGCCGCCCTTGCGAGCTGCGTTGCGTGTCGGTTTCTGGGGTGCCCTCGCGATGGCGCTCACCGCCGCCGCCGGACATTGGTTCGGCGCTGCCGGCTAGGGTCGCATCGGACATCGAACCCTGCGGACAGGCCGGACGGCGGCCTGCGTCGCGCCTACTCGGTCGCGCCTTTTGGCAGGCGCTCGACAGTCTCGTCGAAATAGAACATGAGCTCGCGAGTCTGGCCCTGTGTGATGCGTGTCCGGCTCGCCTGGGTCGCGCTGCCATAGCTGACTGTTACACGATATTCGCCAGGCTTGAGCCTCAGCAGCATCCACGGGCCGTCCGCGTGGGCTTCCAGCACCAGCGCGCCGCGCTCATCGGCGACCTTCACGAGCGCACCTGCCAAGTACGCGCCGCTGCCGCGCGCCGCGGTCAGGATGTGCAAGGTGTAGCGCGAGCGCTGCTGGCGCAGCGCCGCGATCTCTTCGGCGCCGACTCCGCCGCTGACCACGGGCTCGCCGCGAGTAGTCGTGAGCATGGACATTGCGCCAACAGGCGCGGCCTGGCAGAGGGCGAAGAGCAGAATGAGTGTAGTGATCGAGTGCATGTGTGACTCCATGACGGTATGCCGCCCGCGCAACGAGGCGCAGTCGCGACATGCTTCTACGATACCCGGGCGACCACGTGGCGCCTTGCGCCGGGTCAAATTTGGCGCAAGTGCGGGCATCGGTGTCGCGCCGACGCGCATGGCATCGTCTAAACTTCCAATGTCAGGGCGTCACGGTTTACTTTCAAGGCAGGCATGGCGGATTCGGTGCAATGCGTCGTCATCGGCGCTGGTGTGGTCGGGCTGGCAGTCGCCCGGGCCTTGGCGCAAAAAGGCATGGAGACCGTGGTGATCGAGGCCGAGTCCGGCATCGGCACCGGCACCAGTTCACGCAACAGCGAAGTGATCCACGCCGGCATTTACTATCCCGCGGGATCGCTCAAGGCGCGTTTTTGCGTCGCGGGCAGGCATGCGCTGTACCGCTATTGCGCGGAGCACGGCGTCGCCACGCTCAACTGCGGCAAGCTCATCGTCGCCACCGACGCCGACCAGGTCGCGGCGCTCGCCGGACTCCTCGCGCGCGGTCATGCCAACGGCGTACCTGAACTGCGCATGCTCTCGCGCGCCGAGGCGCTCGCCATGGAACCGGCGCTGTCCTGCGCCGCTGCAGTGCATTCGCCATCCACCGGCATCGTCGACAGCCACGCGTTCATGCTTGCCTTGCAGGGGGACCTGGAGGTCGCCGGCGGCATGGTTGCGTTTGCCTCGCCGGTCATCAGCGGGGCCTGTCGCGACGATGGCATCACGCTACAAGTCGGCGGCGCATCGCCCATGGAAATCAAGGCCGGCGTCGTCGTCAACAGCGCCGGACTGACCGCGCCGGGCCTGGCGGCACGCCTGGATGGCCTGCCACGGGCGCGCGTTCCGGCCGCCTATTACGCCAAGGGCAACTACTACACGCTGACCGGCCGTTCGCCATTCTCGCGACTGATCTACCCAGCCCCCGAGGCGGCGGGCCTGGGCGTGCATCTGACCATCGACCTGGGCGGGCAGGCGCGCTTTGGACCCGACGTCGAGTGGGTCGATACATTGGACTACACAGTCGATCCGCGTCGCGCCGACAGTTTCTATGCGGCGATCCGCACCTATTGGCCGGATTTGCCTGACGGCGCGCTTACCCCCGGCTACGCGGGAATCCGCCCCAAGCTGCAGGCCCCGGGCGAGCCGGCGCGCGACTTCGTCATCGAGGGTCCTGAAGCGCACGGGGTCCCAGGCCTGGTGAACCTCTTTGGCATCGAATCGCCGGGGCTCACCTCGGCGCTGGCGATCGCCGATCACGTGGCCACACTTGTGTAATCTGCCGCGTTTATCCAACCCGGCAGTCACCCGGAAATACGACCATGAAGAATCCGAAGCCGCATGCCACCTCCCGCGTCAGGGGTAGTGACGCATTCTCAGCCGGACGGGTCGATCTGGCCGCGGCATTGCGGTGGGCCGCACGCCTGGGCCTCAACGAGGGGGTGTGCAACCATTTCAGCCTCGAGGTCGGGCCCGGACGCTACCTGATCAATCCGCAAGGCCTGCACTGGAGCGAAGTCACGCCAGGCGACATGCTGCTCATCGACCCCAAGGGCAACATTCTGGACGGCAGGCATTCGATGGAGCCGACGGCCTTTTTCATCCACAGCCACATCCACCAGGCCAATCCGCACGCGAAGTGCATCATGCATACCCACATGCCGTTCGCGACCGCTCTGACCCTGATCGAGGGTGGACGCGTCGAGTGGTGCAACCAGAACGCGCTGCGCTACTACGGGCGCATCGCCTACGACGACGAGTACAACGGGGTAGCGCTGGACGATGCCGAAGGACGGCGCATCGCAGGCAAGCTGGCTGGCTGCGACATCATGTTCATGGCGAGCCACGGCGTAACCGTCGTCGGGCCCTCGGTCGCGCGCGCCTTCGGCGACCTCTACTACCTGGAGCGCACCTGCATGCATCAGGTGCTCGCAGTGCAGGGCGCCGCCGGCCGGCCCTTGCGCGCCATTCCTGCGCAGATGTGCGCGACGGTCGCTGCGCAAATCGCCGGAGAACGGCAGCAGGACGACTACTTTTTCGCGTCGATCAAGCGCATGCTGGACCGCGACGAGCCGGGCTGGTCGTCGACTTCCTGAAATCCTTCGGCCATTAGCGCGAGGCGAATTCGCGCGGCGTCTGGATGCGAAACGGCAGCCGGCGCGACGCGCGCGGGCGGGCCAGATCGAGCAGGGCGCGGTCGTGCGTGACCAGGACATCGGCAGCGCAGTCGCGCGCGAGTTCAAGGAATTTCTGGTCATCCGGGTCGCGGCAGGTGGGCAAGGGTGCACCGGGCGCGTGCCCGGGATCGTGTTCGAAGACCCGCGCGATGTCGCGGCAGGCCGCGAGCGCGCTTTCCTGCGCCGCCACGTCGAGGGACCAGCGGCCGAGGCGGTAGCCCAGCGCGCGGGCGAGTTCCGCGAGTCCCCCTGCATCGATGAACACGGCCGCGCCGTCGGCCATCGCCAGGCGCAGCGGCTCCACGTCCGGATCCTGGAATACCAGCCAATCAAGCCAGACGTTCGTATCGAAGACCAGGCGCAGCGGCAAGTGTGAGTCAGGTCCCGGGGGCCGAGAAGTCGAGTTCCTCGCCATCCGCAGCCGGCGCCGGCCCGAGCAGCCGATCGAGATCGGCACGAATCGCGTCCTGGTCGACGGCCGGCCGTCCCTGGTAGCGCATCAGGATGCGCGCCGGCAGGTCAACCAGGCGAGGCTCCGCGGCACGCACGTTGGCAGCCACGTTGAGGATCGGGGCGAGGTAGGTCGCCTTGAAGCCGGGCTGGGCACGGTCGATCGCATCGAGGACCGCGTTCTGGGCCTTGGCGATACCGGACAGAAGTTCGGCGAGTTGCTGATGGTTCATGGTCGGCTGGCTCCGGATGTGAAGGGCGCATCTGCACAGGGGGCGGCGCCACCCATGCTGCGAGCATACAGGGTCAGGGGCCCGCCGTTGCGGGCACCACCGTGACGGCCACCGTAAGTTCCTGTTCGCCACCGCCCATGATCACGCCGCGGGTCGGCGTCACGTCATGGAAATCGCGTCCCCAGGCGAGCGTGACATGTTCGGTCGCGACCAGGCAGTCGTTGGTCGGGTCCAGGTCCAGCCAGGCGCCGGGTAGGCCGGGGCACCAGGCGGAAACCCAGGCGTGCGAGGCGTCCGAGCCGACCAGTCGCGGCATGCCCGGTGGCGGCGCAGTAAGGATATAGCCGCTCACATAACGCGCCGCAAGCCCGACGCTGCGCAGGCAGGCGATCATGAGGTGGGCGAAGTCCTGGCAGACCCCGCGACGCTCGCGAAGTACATCCGATAGCGGAGTGGCCACACTGGTGGCGGCCGGATCGAATTCGAAATCGGCGTGTATGCGCGCCTTGAGATCGACGAGCGCCTCGACGTAGGGACGTCGCGGCGTGAAGCAGGGCGCAGCATAGGCGCGAATCGCCGCGTTGCGTTCGATGTAGGGCGAGTCGTGCGCGAAACGGGTCGCATCCAGCACCCCGTCGCCCGCGAGCGCTGCCAGCTGGTCACGCACCGACTCCCAGTGCGGCAGTTCGGGTGGCGCCGGTCGCTGGTGCAAGGTGACTGTCGATTCGGCGGCGATCACGAGCGTGCGGTGAGACTCGGTGATCGTGGCCTGCGATACCTGATTGCCGAAGTAGTCGACAAGCGAGGTCGACTCGGCAGGTGTCGGCGCAATGCGGATATGGTGTTCACCCACCTCCTGATGCGCATCGGGACGCGGCGTCAGATGCAGAAGCTGGCGCGACAGCACCACCGGTGTCGCATATTCGTAGCGCGTCTCGTGGCGCACGGTGAGCGAGGTCATGTCGCGCTCATGCTGTGCGGGTCGTTTTCGCTGTGGCGGAAAAAGCGCTGCTCGATCGTCTCGGCGACGGCCCTGGATTCGCGGCTGAAACGCCGCATGAAGGCGTCGAGCGCCGGCGCTCCCGGCAGCAGGTCGTGGGACGGACGCAGGGCGATGAGCGCTTCGCAGAGCGGTTCGATGCGGGCACTGCCGCACTCGCCGAAACTCTCGGCCAGTCGGCGTAGCGTATCGGCCAGGCCCAGCAACTGGTAGGCGGCCGAGCGTGGATTGGTTTCGTCGCGGATCAGGAGGTCCAGTACCGGCAGCCATTGCGGACGAGCCATGTAGCGCGAGCGATAGGTGACGATGCTGTCGGCCAATTCCAGCAGCCACTCGAGCTCGGCGTCTTCGCCATCGGCAAGGGCTTGCCCTATCGCTGCACAGAGGAACTGCGCCCGTTCGACGCGCCGGCCGATGGCGAGGAAGCGCCAGCCTTGGTCGCGTGTCATGCCGTCCAGCGCGAACCCGGCCAAGGTCATCAGAGAGAGGGTCGCCTGATCGAGTTCGCTCAATGCCTCGGACAGGGACGGCTCACGTTTCTGCCAGCGGGAAAGCCCCTGCACGGTCCGATTCAAGGTGCGCCAGTTGTCGACTGAGATGCGTTCGCGCAACTGGAAGGAGACGCGAAACAGTTGCCCCAGGTTGGCGGCTAGGCCCGGGACGGTCGGGTCCGAAACCGCAGCGCGCAACGCCACCTCGGCGGCATCGCGCGAGCCCGCCGCGGCCTCTGGCAGCACACCCCAGGCTTGGCACAACGCTGCGACTGATCGCCATTCGCGGCCCGATCGCTCGGGGGACGCATCGACCAGCGTACCGAGCGCGACGCGCAGCAGGCGTGCGATGTTGTCGCTGCGTTCGGCATAGCGGCCGAACCAGAAGAGGTTCTCCGCGATGCGGCTGGACAGGTTGTTGGTGCTGCGCACCAGTTCCTGGGTGGCCACGGGGCGGCGGAACAGGCTTGCGTCCGACACCGGTCCCTGCGACAGAACCCAGGTGTCCTTGCTGCCGCCGCCGCGCTGCATCGAGATCACCCTTGCGTCCGGACCGGTGGCCACGCGCGTCAGTCCGCCCGGCATGACCACGTATCCGGAAGGCGTTGCGCATGCATACACGCGCAGACCCACCGCACCGGCGGTCAGACGCGCGTTATCGCTGCGGCCCCACACCGGCGCCTGCGAGATGCGCACCATCTCCTGCGCGACATAGCGATCCGGGTGGGCATGCATGGCTTTGATCAAGCGCGCGCGCCCGGCGGCGTCGAGGTCCTGGCCGAATACTGCGTTGCCGCGCAGTTGCGGGTAGGCTGGCTTGACCACCAGGTCGCCCATTCGTTCCTCGACCTGTTTGAGGGCAGCCGCTTCGCCGCACCACCAGGTGGCGACCGAGGGCAGCGCCAGGGGCTGGCCCAGCCAATGCTCGCAGATGCCTGGCAGGTAGCCCAGCATGGCGCCGGATTCGATCAGGTTGGAACCCAGGCTGTTGGCGATGAGCACGTTGCCGCGCCGGACCGCCTCGGTCAAGCCCGGCACGCCTAGTGCGGAGTCGCTGCGCAACTCCAGCGGGTCGCAGAAATCATCGTCCTGGCGACGCAGGATCGCGTGCACTCTCTTCAGGCCCGAGAGCGTGCGCAGCCAGACGCGACCGTCGCGCACCGTCAGGTCGCCGCCCTCGACCAGTGGAAAACCCAGGTAGCGCGCCAGGAGCGCGTGTTCATAGTAAGTCTCGTTGTACGGGCCGGCGGTCAGCAGCACGATCAGCGGTGAGTCGCCCTCAGCGGGGGCCCATTGCGCCAACGAATCGCGCAGCGTGGCGAAAAAACCTGCCAGGGGCTGCACGCGCAGGTCGCGGAACAGATGCGGGAACGCGCGCGAAATTGCCAGCCGATTTTCCAGCGCGTAGCCCGCGCCGGACGGCGACTGGCTGCGGTCGGCGACCACCCACCATTGCCCATCCGGGGCGCGCGCGATGTCGGCGGCATAAACGTGCAGATAGACGCCACCGGGGGGTACGATGCCGTGACAGGGGCGCAGGAACCCCGCATTGCCGTGCACCAGGGCGGCCGGCAGCAGTCCTTCGGTGATCAGGTGCTGCGGGCCATAGCAATCGGCAAGCAGGCGATTGAGCAGATCGGCACGCTGCGCCATCGCCGCGGAGATGCCGGCCCATTCGTCATGGGGCAGGATCTGCGGCAGGAGGTCCAGGTCCCAGGGGCGGTCGGTGCCGGCCGGATCGGCATAGACGTTGTAGGTGACGCCGTTTTCGCGCACCAGACGGTCGATTTCCAGCGCGCGCTGGCGCAACTGTTCCGGCGGCGTGACGATGAGTTCGTCGAAGAGTGGCTTCCAGTGCGACCGCGGCCGCTCCGGTGCCTCGAGCATTTCATCGTAGCGTGCGGCCGCTGGCGGATAGGCTGCGAGGATACGCGCGGGCATGAAAGGTCGGGTTGACGCTGGCGTCGATCGTCAGGGGCGGCGCAGGTCGAGCGTGAACGGAAAGTTCGGGTTGCGACTCTCGGCTGCTACTTCGACCCGGCCCGGTGTGTGGCCCGTTTGCCCGTAGCGCGCGAGGCGCCGCCCTTCGGCTTCATAGGCATTGACCGGCAGGGTCTCGTGAGCGCGCCCGCCAGGATGCGCAACGTGATAGGTCGCCCCGCCCAGGCTGCGGTCTGCCCAGGTATCGATCAGGTCGATGGTCAGCGGCGCATGCACTCCGATGGATGGATGCAGCGCCGAGTGGGGCTGCCAGGCGCGGTAGCGGACGCCAGCTGCAAACTCGCCGACCTTGCCGGTCGGGTGCAACGGGAGCGCGCGCCCGTTGCAGGTGATCTGGTGTCGTCCCGCCACGAGCCCGGTCGCCCTGACCTGCAGGCGCTCCACCGACGAATCGACGTAGCGGGCGGTACCGCCGGCAGCGCTTTCCTCTCCCAGGACATTCCAGGGCTCAAGGGCGCTGCGCAGCTCGACGTGCACACCTCCGGCGGCGAAGTCGCCGATGCGCGGAAAGCGGAACTCGAAGTGGGGCGCGAACCAGGCGGGGTCGAACGCGTAACCGGCCTCGACGAGTTCGCCGATGACGTCGGTGAAATCGTTCCACACGAAGTGCGGCAGCATGAAACGATCGTGCAGCTCGGTACCCCAGCGCACCAGGCGCGCCGGGCGGAAGGGGCGCTGCCAGAAGCGCGCCACCAGCGCTCGCATCAGGAGCTGCTGGGTCAAGGACATGCGCGCGTGCGGCGGCATCTCGAAAGCGCGCAGTTCCAGGAGTCCGAGACGGCCGTTGGCTGAATCAGGCGAGAACAGCTTGTCGATGCAGAACTCTGAACGATGCGTATTGCCGGTGGCATCGATGAGAAGGTTGCGCAGTGCGCGGTCGATCGTCCACGGGGTGATGCGTTCGCGTCCGGCGAGGCGATCGAGTTCGGCGAAGGCGATCTCGATCTCGTAGACCGAGTCGTTGCGCGCCTCGTCGATGCGCGGCGCCTGACTGGTCGGGCCGATGAACATGCCCGAGAACAGGTAGGACAGCGACGGATGGTTGTGCCAGTAAGCGATCAGGCTTTTGAGCAGGTCGGGGCGGCGCAGGAAGGGTGAGTCGGCCAACGTCCTGCCGCCCAGGACGAAGTGGTTGCCGCCGCCAGTGCCCGTATGGCGCCCATCGAGCATGAACTTTTCGGTAGTGAGCCGTGTGGCGTGTGCCTGCTCGTAGAGGAATGTGGTGTGTTCGACCAGTTCGTCCCAGTCAGTCGCGGGCTGGATGTTGACCTCGAGAACGCCAGGGTCCGGTGTGATGCGGAATTGAGCGAGGCGCGGGTCGCGCGGCGGCTCGTATCCCTCGAGCACTACAGGCAGGCGCATTTCGGCGGCGGTGGCCTCGACCGCGGCCACCAGCTCCAGATAGTGCTCGAGTGCTTGCGTCGGCGGCATGAAGATGTACATGACGCCGTGGCGCGCTTCGGCACACAGGGCCGTGCGGGTGATCCAGCCCGCCGATTCGAAGGGGCCGGGTCGGGAATCCGGTGCGTGCTGGTGCCCCGCGCCACTTCGCTCGTTGCCGCGGCCGGCGCCGTTACCCCTGGCGGCGACGGAGGCATCATCGCGACCGTTTTGTGGCGAGCCGTCGTCTAGCCAGGCGCCTTGCGCGCGCGCCGGGTCGTTGGGCGTCTGGAACAGGCGCGCAATTTCGCGCTGCGCCGGCAGGCGCGGAAACACCTCTGCCGGATCGGGCTGGTGGATCCAGGGCATGTCGCCGTCTGCAGCCCACGGCTGGGAATCCAGCGGCAAGCGCAGTCCGACCGCGGAGTCTCCCGGGACCAGATAGCAGCGCTCGTCTCGCAAAAACCAGCGGCCTGACTGCCAGCGTCTGGAGGGGTCTCGGCTGCGTGCAATCGGCAGCACATGCCCGGCGACGGCATCCAATCCCCGGGAGAAGATGCTGCGCAGGCGTTCGCGCTCCAGAGGGTCGGCGAGGCGTGCGTCGAACGGGTCGACGTTTGTCGGCAGGCGGCGCTCGCGCCACAGGTAATACCAGGTGTCCTCGTAGGCGGGGAACACCCATTGCGCATCCAGGCCGAGGCGCGCGGACAGGCGACGCAGGAATTCACCGGCTTGTGCCGCAGTCGCCGCGTAGTCCACCGACTCGTCGGCATACAGGGCAGGATCGCTCCAGATCGGCTCGCCATCACGGCGCCAGAAGCAATTGATCGACCAGCGCGGCAGTTGTTCGCCCGGGTACCACTTGCCCTGGCCGAAATGCAGAAGGCCCTGCGGCGCATAGCGCGCCTTGAGCGGGCGCATCAGTCGCGCACCCTTGATGCGCTTGGTGGGACCCAGGGCCTCGGTGTTCCACTCGGGCGCGTCGCGGTCGTCGACCGAGACGAAGGTCGGCTCGCCCCCCATGGTCAGGCGCACGTCTGCGCGGAGAAGTTCAGCGTCGACATGGCGTCCGAGTTCGTCGATGGCGGCCCACTGCTGCTCGGTGTAGGGCTTGGTGACACGCGGCGTCTCGAAGACCCGCGTCACTCCCATATGGTGGCTGAATTCGACTTCGGCCGGTTCGATGAGCCCGGTGATCGGCGCCGCATTGCCCGGGTCCGGTGTGGCGGCCAGGGGGATGTGCCCTTCGCCTGCCAGGAGGCCGGATGTCGGGTCGAGCCCGACCCAGCCGGCGCCGGGCAGGTAGACCTCGCACCAGGCGTGCAGGTCGGTGAAGTCGGCGGAAGCTCCCGAGGGGCCGTCCAGCGCCTTCACGTCCGGGGTGAGCTGGATCAGGTACCCGGAGACAAACCGGGCCGCGAGCCCCAGGTGGCGGAACAACTGCACCAGGAGCCAGGTCGAGTCGCGGCAGGAGCCCGAGCCGGCCGTGAGGGTCTCCTCGGGGGTCTGCACTCCCGGCTCCATGCGGATCAGGTAGCGAACGTCCTCCTGGACACGACGATTCAAGGCCACCAGAAAGTCGACCGTCGGCGTCGCGTGACGCGATGTCGCGTCAAGGTAGATCCCGAAGCGGTGCGTCGCCGGCAGCTTCTGGAGGTAGGGCGCAAGTTCATGCGCCAGCGACGGATCGTATTGGAAAGGAAACTTCTCAGCTTCGGGTTCCAGGAAGAAATCGAACGGATTGGTGACCGCCATCTCGGCGATCAGGTCGACCTCGACCCTGAACTCACGGGTCTTGTCGGGAAACACCAGCCTTGCCAGGTAGTTTCCCTGCGGGTCCTGCTGCCAGTTGATGAAGTGCTTCTCCGGCGTGACCTTGAGTGAATACGCAAGAATCGGCGTGCGCGCGTGCGGTGCCGGCCGCAGACGCACCACCTGAGGCCCCAGGGCCACAGGCTTGTCGTAGCGGTAGTGCGTGATGTGGGACAGTGCGACGTGGATGGACACGATTCATTCCTGGGAGCGCGACACCACCAGAGCAAGCAATTTGCGTGCGAGTTGATGTGCAAAGTCGGTATGCAGGAATCCGAGCATACCGCAAGGACCTGCCAAGAAAACGGGCCGCTCTCAGGCGGCCCGTCGCGAAGAGCGAAGCGCCTTCAGGCCGCCAGCAGCTGCCGCAACACATAGGGCAGGATGCCGCCGTGCTTGTAGTAGTCGACTTCGATGGCGGTATCGATGCGCAGCAGTACCTTGACCTCGGTGCGCGAGCCGTCCGGCGCGGTCAGAACGAGCTTCGCCTGGCTCTGCGGGACGATGTCGGCAGCGAGCACGACATCAACCTTTTCGTTGCCCTGGATTTCGAGGCTTTCCCAGGAGTCGCCGGGCATGAACTGCAAGGGCAGCACCCCCATGCCGACCAGGTTGGAGCGATGGATGCGTTCGAACGAGCGTGCCACGACCGCCTTGATGCCCAGCAGTTGCGTGCCCTTGGCCGCCCAGTCGCGCGAAGATCCGGTGCCGTACTCCTCGCCGCCGAACACCACCGTGGGCGTGCCCTCGCGCATGTAGCGCATCGCGGCATCGTAGATGAACATCTTCTCGCCGGAGGGCTGGAAGAGGGTCACACCACCTTCCTCGCGTCCGCCGTCGCCGCGCGCCGGGATCATGAGATTCTTGATGCGCACATTGGCGAAGGTGCCGCGCATCATCACCTCGTGGTTGCCGCGGCGTGCGCCGTAGGAATTGAAATCGGCCTTGAGGACGCCGTTGTCGACCAAGTACTTGCCGCCGGGCGAGACTTCCTTGATCGCGCCGGCCGGGGAGATATGGTCGGTGGTGATCGAGTCGCCGAATAGCGCCATGATGCGCGCGCCCTTGACCCCTGCATCCGCTGCCTTGGGTTTCATCGAAAAACCGTCAAAGAACGGCGGCTTGGCGATGTAGGTCGACTTGGGCCAGGTATAGACCTGGCCGGTCACACCCTTGACCGCGCCCCATAGTTCGCCGGGATCGGACTTGACGCGGTCGTAATTGGCCTTGAAGGCGCGCCCGTCCATGGCGAACTTCATGAGCTTGTAGACCTCGTCGGAGGTGGGCCAGATGTCGCCCAGGTAGATGTCGCGTCCGCCCTTGCCGCGTCCGACCGGCTCGGTCATGAGGTCCACGGTCACGTTGCCGGCGATGGCGTAGGCGACCACCAGTGGCGGCGAGGCTAAGAAATTGGCCTTGAGATTGGGGTGGATACGCGCCTCGAAATTGCGGTTGCCGGAGAGTACCGCGGCACAGATCAGGTCGTTGGAGGTGATTGCATCGTTGATCTCCGGCGCCAGGTCACCGGCATTGCCGATGCAGGTCGTGCAGCCGTAGGCGGCCACGGCGAAGCCGAGCTTCTCCAGGTAGGGCAGGAGACCGGCCTTGGTCAGGTATTCGGTGACGATGCGCGATCCCGGTGCCAGCGAGGTCTTGACCTTGGGGTCAACGGTCAGGCCTGCCTCGACCGCCTTCTTGGCCAGGAGGCCGGCAGCCAGGAGTACACCGGGGTTGGAGGTGTTGGTGCAGGAGGTGATGGCCGCGATCAGGATGTCGCCGTTGCGGATGGTCGCTTCACCGGCTTCGTGGCTCATGAAGAGCTTCTCGGCGCGCTGGTTGAAGCCGTTCTCGGCAATCGGCTTGGAGAAGAGTTCGACGAACTTGCGCGACAAGTGGGTGATTTCGATGCGGTCCTGCGGGCGCTTCGGGCCGGCCAATGAGGGCGCAACGGTCGAAAGGTCCAGCTTGACGACCTTGGTAAAGTCGAGCTCACCAGCCTTGGACATGCCGAACATGCCCTGTGCCTTGAAGTAGCCTTCGAAGGCGGCGATCTCGTCGGCGGTGCGCCCGGTGCCCTTGAAATACTCGATGGTGCGCTCATCGACCGGGAAAAACCCCATGGTCGCGCCATACTCGGGCGCCATATTGGCGATCGTCGCGCGGTCGGGCAGGGCCAGCGACTTGGCGCCCTCGCCGAAGAATTCGACGAACTTGCCGACCACTTTCTCGCGGCGCAGGATCTCGGTGACCGTCAGCACGAGGTCGGTCGCGGTCACGCCCTCACGCAGCCGCCCGCTGAGCTCAAACCCGACCACATCCGGGGTCAGGAAGTACACCGGCTGACCGAGCATGGCCGCCTCGGCCTCGATGCCGCCGACGCCCCAGCCGACCACGCCGATGCCGTTGATCATCGTGGTGTGGCTGTCGGTGCCGACCAGCGAGTCGGGGTAGGTGATGCCGTTCTTCGCGTACACGCCACGCGCCAGATACTCCAGGTTGACCTGGTGCACGATGCCGAAGCCGGGTGGCACGACGCCGAAGGTGTCGAAGGCCTGCATGCCCCATTTCATGAACTCGTAGCGCTCCTGGTTGCGCGAAAACTCGAGCTTCATGTTGAGATCCAGCGCATCGGGCTTGCCGTAGTGGTCGATCATGACCGAGTGATCGACGACCAGATCAACCGGCACCAGCGGCTCGATGGCCTTGGGATTCTTGCCCATGTCGGCGGCGACATTGCGCATCGCGGCCAGGTCGGCCAGGAGCGGCACGCCGGTGAAGTCCTGCAGCACCACCCGGGCGACCACGAAGGGGATCTCGTCGCTGCGCTCCGCGTTGGGCCTCCAGTTGGCGAGCTGACGCACGTGCTCTTCGGTGACCTTCTTACCGTCGCAGTTGCGCAGCACGGACTCGAGCACGATGCGGATCGACACCGGCAGTCGCTTGACGTTCGGATAGGTCTTTGCCAGTTCAGGCAAGGAGTGCAGCTTGCCGGTCTTGCTGCCGGCCTTGAAGGTCTTGATGGTCTTGGCGAAGGGGTGCGTCATCTAGGTCTCCGGGAATGCTTGGGTGGGACGGGAAGGGCGAAGGGGCGCCATTCTAGGTGCAAAGGGGTGCGGGTGGCTGAATCTAGATCGGCACGCGTACATGGCCTTCCATGAGAACGCGCGCACTGCGGCTCATCACCGCCTTCTTGACCGCCCATTCGCCACCGACCTGCGAGGCCTCGGCACCGACGGTGAGCGTGCCAGACGGGTGGCCAAAGCGTACCGAGGAACGGGCGCCGCCACCGGCTGCACGATTGACAAGCGTACCAGGCACACAGGCGCCGACGGCAATCGCGACCGCAGCTGTACCCATCATCGCATGGTGCAGCTTGCCCATCGACATGGCCCGTACCAGCAGGTCGATATCACCGACAGCGATGGCCTTGCCACTGGACGCGGTGTAGGCCCGTGGCGGCGCGACGAAGGCGACCTTGGGGATGTGCTGGCGCGTCGCGATCTCTTCGGGGGACTTGATGAGCCCCATGGCGAGGGCGCCGGCAGTGCGGATCGCCTCCATCTTGGCCAGGTTGGCCGGGCTGCCGTTGAGCGCGTCCTGCAGCTCGCTGCCATCAAAGCCGATCGCGGCCGCCTCGACGAAGATGGTCGGAATGCCCGCGGTGAGCATGGTGGCCTTGAGCGTGCCGCCGGGATAGTTGCCCGCCGCCGGGACGACGAGGTCGTCGATCAGGTTGCCGGTCGGGAAGAGTGCGCCGCCGGCGCCTTCCTCCTCAGCTGCCGGGTCCATGAATTCCAGCCGTACTTCGGCGGCCGGAAAGGTCACCCCGTCGAGTTCGAAGTCGCCGGTCTCCTGAACCTGGCCGTCGACCATCGGTACGTGGGCGATGATGGTCTTGCGGATGTTGGCTTGCCACACGCGTATCGTCGCGACGCCGTCGCGCGGCACACGCGACGGGTCGATAAGTCCCGCGGCGATCGCGAAGGGCCCGACTGCAGCCGAGAGATTGCCGCAATTGCCTGCCCAGTCGACGAAGGCCTTGTCGATGGCGACCTGGCCAAACAGGTAGTCGATATCGTGGTCGGGAACGCTGCTCCTGGAGATGATCACAGACTTGCTGGTCGAGGAGGTGGCACCCCCCATGCCGTCGGTATGCTTGCCATACGGGTCGGGGCTGCCGATCAGGCGCAGCAGGAAGGCGTCACGCGCGGGTCCGGCAATGCGCATTGCCGCTGGCAGGTCATCCAGGCGAAAGAAAACCCCCTTGCTGGTGCCGCCACGCATGTAGGTGGCCGGGACGCGCAACTGCGGCGCGAACGCCGGGCGCGCGGCTGCAGACTTGAGAACAGCGCTCATGCTGCCTTCCTTTCCAGAAAGTCCTTGGCAAAGCGTTGCAGGACGCCGCCTGCCTCGTAGATCGACACCTCTTCGGCGGTATCGAGGCGGCAGGTGACCGGCACGCGCACAACCGCGCCGGACTTGCGGCGAATCACGAGGGTCAGGTCGGCGCCTGGGGTGCGCTCACCCTCGACGTCGAAGGTCTCGCTTCCATCCAGACCCAGGGTCTTGCGGTCGGTGCCGGGCTTGAACTCAAGCGGCAGCACACCCATGCCGATCAGGTTGGTACGATGGATGCGCTCGAACCCCTCGGCGACGATTGCCTCGACGCCGGCCAAGCGCACGCCCTTGGCGGCCCAGTCGCGCGAGCTGCCCTGGCCGTAGTCCGCGCCTGCGATGATGATCAGCGGCTGCCTGCGTTCCATGTAGGTCTCGATCGCCTCCCACATGCGCACCAGGTGGCCGTCGGGTTCGATGCGCGCAAGCGACCCCTGCTTGACCTTGCCGTCAACCAGAGCCATCTCGTTCTTGAGCGTCGGATTGGCGAAGGTCGCTCGCTGGGCCGTGAGATGGTCGCCGCGATGGGTTGCGTACGAATTGAAGTCTTCTTCGGGCAGGCCCATCTTGTCCAGGTATTCGCCGGCCGCGCTGTTCAGCAGGATGGCGTTGGAGGGCGACAGGTGATCGGTGGTGATGTTGTCTCCCAGCAAAGCCAGGGGGCGCATGCCCTTGAGCGTACGCGGGCTGGCCGCGAGCGCGCCCTGGCCTTCGCTGTCCCAGTAGGGCGGGCGGCGGATGTAGGTGCTCTGCGGGCGCCACGCGTACAGCGGAGCGACCTTGGTGCCGGCATCTGCGCGCGCCGCGAACATCGGGATATAGACCTTGCGGAACTGCTCCGGCTTGACGCTGGCGGCGACGATGGCGTCGATCTCGGCGTCACTCGGCCACAGGTCCTTGAGCATGATCGGCCGGCCGGCAGAGTCCGTCCCGAAGGCGTCACGTTCGATGTCGAAACGTATCGTGCCGGCGATGGCGTAGGCCACCACCAGCGGCGGCGAGGCCAGGAAAGCCTGCTTGGCGTAGGGGTGGATGCGGCCGTCGAAATTGCGATTGCCCGACAGGACTGCCGTCGCATAGAGGTCGCGCTCGACAATCTCCTGCTGAATCTTGGGATCGAGTGCTCCAGACATGCCGTTGCAGGTCGTGCAGGCAAACGCGACGATGCCGAAGCCGAGCTTTTCCAACTCGTCCAGGAGGCCGGCCGCCTCGAGATAAAGCTCAACGGTCTTCGAGCCGGGTGCCAGCGAACTCTTGACCCAGGGCTTGCGTGTCAGGCCGAGGCGGTTGGCGTTGCGTGCCATGAGGCCGGCAGCGACGACGTTGCGCGGATTGCTGGTGTTGGTGCAACTGGTGATGGCTGCAATGATGACCGCGCCGTCCGGCATCAGACCGGGCTCGGCCACCCAGGGTTTGGCGATGCCCTTGGCTGCCAGGTCCGTGGTCGCGACGCGCGCATGGGGGTTGGAGGGCCCCGCCATGTTGCGTCCCACCGAAGAAAGATTGAAGCTTAAGCGGCGCTCGTATTGCACGCCGGCGAGCGCGTCAGCCCACAGTCCTGCCGTGCGCGCGTAGGTCTCGACCAGCTTCACCTGCGCCTCGCTGCGTCCAGTCAGCAGCAGGTATTCGATGGTCTGCTCGTCGATCGCGAACATCGCCGCGGTGGCGCCGTATTCGGGCGCCATGTTGGAGATGGTGGCGCGGTCGCCCAGGGTGAGCTTGGCAGCACCCGGCCCGAAGAACTCCAGGTAGGCACCGACCACCTTCTGCTGGCGCAGGAACTCGGTCAAGGCAAGCACGATGTCGGTGGCGGTGATTCCCGGCTGACGCTCGCCGGAGAGCTCGACGCCGACGATTTCCGGCAGGCGCATCCACGACGCGCGGCCGAGCATCACGTTCTCCGCCTCCAGGCCGCCGACGCCGATGGCGATCACCCCCAGCGCGTCCACGTGCGGGGTGTGGCTGTCGGTGCCGACCAGGGTATCCGGGTAGGCCACGCCGTCGATCGCGTGGATCACCGGCGACATCTTTTCCAGATTGATCTGGTGCATGATGCCGTTGCCCGCCGGGATCACGTCGACGTTCTCGAAGGCCAGCCGCGTCCACTCGATGAAGTGAAAACGGTCCTCGTTGCGGCGATCCTCAATGGCGCGGTTCTTGGCGAAGGCGTCGGGGTCGAAGCCGCCGCACTCGACCGCCAGCGAATGGTCGACGATGAGTTGCACTGGCACCACCGGGTTGACCTTGGCCGGGTCGCCGCCTTCCTTGGCGATCGCATCGCGCAGTCCCGCCAGGTCGACCAGCGCGGTCTGTCCGAGGATGTCATGGCAGACCACGCGCGCGGGAAACCATGGAAAATCGCGCTCGCGCTTGCGTTCAATGATCTGGCGCAGACATGCCTCGAGTTCGCCGGGGGCGCAGCGACGAACCAGGTTCTCCGCAAGCACGCGCGAGGTGTAGGGCAGCGTCGCATAGGCGCCGGGCGCGATGCGCTCGACCGCGGCGCGTGCGTCGAAGTAGTCGAGCGACGTGCCAGGAAGCGGCTTGCGGTCGGCAGTATTCATGCGATGTGGCCCCGGGTCAGCGCTTGTCGATGGCAACGAATTTCAGGTCGTCCGGCCCGGTGTAGTTGGCGGTCGGTCGGATGATCTTGCCGTCCATGCGCTGCTCTATCACGTGCGCCGCCCAGCCGGCCGTCCGTGCAATGACGAAAATCGGCGTGAACATGGCCGTGGGCACTCCCATCATGTGGTAGCTCACGGCCGAGAACCAGTCGAGATTGGGGAACATCTTCTTCGCGTCCCACATGACAGACTCCAGGCGGTCGGCGATGTCGAACATTTTCATGTCGCCGGCTTCCTTTGACAGCCTGCGCGCGACTTCCTTGATGACCTTGTTGCGCGGGTCGGAGATCGTATAGACCGGGTGGCCGAAGCCGATGACGACTTCCTTCTTCTCGACGCGCGCGCGGATGTCGGCCTCAGCCTCATCCCGTGACTCATAGCGTTTCTGCACCTCGAAGGCGACTTCATTGGCGCCACCGTGTTTGGGACCGCGCAATGCGCCGATGCCGCCGCAGATCGCCGAATACATGTCCGACCCGGTACCGGCGACGACGCGACAGGTGAAGGTCGAGGCATTGAACTCGTGTTCGGCATAGAGGATCAGTGAGGTGTGCATCGCCTTGACCCAGGACGCCGGCGATTTCTTGCCGTGCAGCAGGGTGAGGAAATGACCGCCGATGGAGTCGTCGTCGGTCTCGATCTCGATGCGCCTGCCGTTGTTCGAATAGTGGTACCAGTAGAGCAGCATCGAGCCGGTCGACGCCATGAGGCGATCGGCGATGTCGCGCGCGCCCGGGTGGTTGTGGTCATCCTTCTCGGGCAGCGCACAGCCCAGCGCCGATACCCCGGTACGCATGACATCCATCGGGTGCGAGGAGGCGGGCAGGGCTTCCAGCGCGGCCTTGACTGCAGCGGGAAGGCCGCGCAATGCAGCAAGCTTCTTCTTGTAGCCGGCCAGCTCGGCGCGGTTGGGCAGCTTGCCGTGTACCAGCAGGTAGGCGATCTCCTCGAACTCGCAGGCGTCGGCGACATCGAGGATGTCGTAACCGCGGTAATGCAGATCGTTACCGGTCTTGCCGACGGTGCAAAGCGCGGTGTTGCCGGCGACGACGCCGGACAGGGCGACCGACTTCTTCGGTTTTGGCCCGCTGGCCGGGACTTGCTGTTCGCTCATTGCATCTCCTTTTGGTTGTCTTTGCGCTACTTGCCCTTGCCCTGCGAGAACAGGGCGTCAAGCTTGTTTTCGTATTCGTGATAGCCGAGGTGGTCGTACAGGTCGGCACGCGTCTGCATCGCGGGCACGACACTCTTTTGCGTGCCCTCGCGACGCAGGACCTGGTAGAAGTTCAGGGCCGCAGCATTCATCGCGCGGTACGCTCCGCAGCAATATAGTGCGATATCGACCTCGACGCTGCGCAACTGGTCGAGCGTGAACATGGGGGTGGAGCCGAATTCGGTGAGATTGGCGAGGATCGGAACCTTGACTGCCTGCTTGACCTTTTTGTACTGCGCGAGTTCGGTGATGGCTTCGGGAAAGATCATGTCGGCGCCGGCTTCGGCGTAGGCGCAGGCACGGTCGATGGCCGAATTCAGACCCTCGGAGGCCAGCGCATCGGTACGCGCCATGATGACAAAGTCGGCATCGGTGCGGGCGTCGACCGCGGCCTTGATGCGGTCGACCATCTCGTCAGCGGCGACGACCTCCTTGCCGGGGCGGTGCCCGCAGCGCTTGGCGCTGACCTGGTCCTCCATGTGCACAGCGGCCACGTCAGCCTGGATGAACATCCGGATGGTGCGCGCGATATTGAAGGCACCTCCCCAGCCGGTATCGATGTCGACCAGCATCGGCAGGCTGCAGACCGCGGTGATGCGACGCGCGTCGGTGAGCACGTCTTCCATGGTGCTGATGCCCAGGTCGGGCATGCCCAGCGAGTTGGCGGCAACCCCGCCCCCGGAAAGGTAGATCGCCTTGTAGCCGGTGCGTTCGGCCATGCGTGCGGCAAAGGCGGTGATGGTGCCGACCACTTGCAAAGGACTCTCGTCCTTGACGGCCTGACGGAATTTCGCGCCGGGGGACTGCTTGTTCATCGTGACTCCTCGTTGAAAAACGCCTTGACGACGTCGTCAGGCAGCGCGGCCCCGGTGCGCGATGCGCGCTCGAGCAGCTGCCAGAAATGGCGAAAGCTGGCGCGATCATGCAGCTTGCCCTGGTGGCCCACCGGCCCCCAATCGGCCGCCTGCGCCGCGAGCAGGATGGCGGCAGCCTCCCCGATTTCCGCGGCGCTGGGTTGCATGCCGCGCAGGATGGGCATGATCTGGTCCGGGTGAATGCTGTACTGGCGCAGATAGCCGAATTCCTCGCGCGCGCGGCGCGCGTCGCACTCTGCCACCGATGGGTCACGGTACTCCTGGGTGATGCCGTGGATCGGCAGCGCACCTGCGCCCAGGGCCGCCGCGCTGATCTCGAGCTTGGCGCGGCGGATAAGCGGATGCTCGAACTGGCCGGGCGATGACATCGCCGTCGCTGGTATCGCACCCTGGTGGGACGCGACAAAATCCATGATGCCGAGGTTGAGGCCCTCGATCTGTCCGAGGCTCACGATGTCAAAGACCTCGCGCAGCCCCTGGTGGGTCTCGATCATTACATGCAGCGGGATCAAGCGCCTGTGGCCGTGCTCCTCTGCGACATGATTGACATACGAGGCGATCTTGAGCACGTCCATGCGGCTGTCGCACTTGGGCAAGGTGATGTAGGCCAGGCGCGCGCCGGCTGCGCGCACAACGATCTCGACATCCTTCATGCAATGCGGGTGGCTCGCGTCGTGGACGCGCACGCCGGCGCGGCCAAACGTGTTCTCGTTTCCAGAGACCATCGCGGCGGCCATTTCCGCGGTTTCGCGCTCTCGCCCCGCGCTTGCGCCGTCCTCGAGGTCGCAAAGCACGTCGAACACCGCCCGCCCGGCAACCGCAGTGGCGCGCTGCAGCTCGAAGGCGCGGCGGATGAACTTTTCGTTACCCGCGAAGTGCTCGCAGGCCGGGATTGCCGGCAATGGCTTGCCATCGAAGAAAAGTACGTCTTTCGGGTGCATCGCCATTGCGCGTGTATCGAAACGGCTTTCGGGACCAGCCTGCTTGGCCGCGTTGGCGCTCAACCAAGCAGGTGCTTGACGCCGTCTTTCTCCTCGTTCAGTTCCTTCAGCGTGAAGTCCATGCGCTCGCGCGAAAAGGCGTCGACCTCGAGTCCCTTGACCATCGTGTATTCGCCGCCGGCGCAGATGACCGGGAAGCCATACATGGTGTCTTCGGGAATGCCGTAGCTGCCGTCGGAGGCGATGCCCATGGTGACCCATTCGCCGTTGGTTCCAAGCGCCCAGTCGCGCATGTGGTCGATCGCGGCGTTGGCCGCGGAGGCGGCGGAGGAAAGTCCGCGCGCTTCGATGATCGCCGCACCTCGCTTGCCGACGGTCGGAATGAAGCTGTCCTTGTTCCAGGCCTCGTCGTTGATGAGTCCCTTGAGCCCCTGGCCGTCGGCGGTGGCGAAGCGGTAATCGGGGTACATGGTCGGCGAATGGTTGCCCCACACGACCAGTTTCTTGATCGAGGCGACCGGCTTGCCCGACTTGGCGGCCAGTTGCGAGAGCGCGCGGTTGTGATCAAGGCGCAGCATCGCGGTGAAATTCTTCTTGGGCAGCGAGGGGGCCGATTTCATCGCGATATAGGCATTGGTATTGGCCGGGTTGCCGACGACCAGTACTTTGACATTGCGCGAGGCCACCGCGTCGAGCGCCTTGCCCTGTGCCGTGAAGATGGCAGCGTTGGCCGACAGCAGATCCTTGCGCTCCATGCCGGGGCCGCGCGGGCGCGCGCCAACCAGGAGGGCGTAGTCGATGCCCTTGAAGGCGGTCATGGGGTCACCGTGCGCGCTCATGCCGGCCAGGAGCGGGAAGGCGCAATCGTCCAACTCCATCATCACGCCCTTCAACGCCTTTTGCGCCTTTTCGTCCGGGATCTCCAGCAGTTGCAGGATGACCGGCTGGTCGCGCCCCAGCATGTCGCCGTTGGC
Source organism: Burkholderiales bacterium (assembly GCA_046160545.1). GTDB lineage: Bacteria > Pseudomonadota > Gammaproteobacteria > Burkholderiales > JAEUOS01 > JAEUOS01. The sequence goes on along the minus strand of JBJXGS010000113.1, from coordinate 19,934 downwards.
GATTCGAAACAAGAGCGAGTAACCGATCTGACCTGCGGCGCCGGTGACGGCGACGCGGACGGGGGACTTGGCCATGAATACTCCTTGAGGGCGGGTGGCTGGGGGGCGATTCGCGCGACGCGGGCCTGCTTAGCGCCAACGCGGAATGCGGCAGTGTAGAAGATGCTGCAGTCGTCCGTCAAGTTTGTCTTATGTCTTATATAAGATATCAAACACAAATTAGACTTGTCAAGTGATCTGTGCTTCAATATTGCGATGCCGACTGCCGCCCCCGATGCCGCGCCGACCTTCAGCCCGCTGTATCGGCAGATCAAGGCGCTCATCACTTCCAGCCTGGAGGCGCACGAGTGGCGCCCCGGAGAGATGATCCCCTCGGAAAAGGAATTGGCCGCTCGGTTCAAGGTCAGCCAGGGGACGGTGCGCAAGGCCATTGACGAACTGGCTGCTGAAAACCTGCTGTTGCGGCGCCAGGGGAAAGGCACCTTCGTCGCCACGCACGGCGAGGCTCGTTCGCAGTTCCGCTTTCTGCGCCTGGCCCCCGACGAGGGCGAACCGAGCTATCCCGAAAGCCGCATCGTCGAATGTCGCCGCATCCGTGCGCCCGCCGAGGTGGCCCGGGTACTCGACATCAAGCCCGGCGACTCGGTGGTGTACCTGAAGCGGGTCCTGTACTTTGACAAGCACCCTTGTGTCGTTGATGAATTGCACCTGCCCGGCGGGCTCTTTCGCGGGCTTACCGCGGAGCGTCTTGCCGAAGGTCGCGCGCCGCTTTACGGCACTTTCGAGACCGACTTTGGTGTCAAGATGATCCGTGCCGACGAGAAGATTCGCGCCGTGGCCGCCGATGGCGTGGTTGCCCAACTGCTGCAGGTGCCCCCTGGTACCCCGCTGCTGCAGGTCGATCGCATCGCGTTCAGTTATGGCGAGAAACCGGTAGAAGTGCGGCGCGGCCTGTACCTCACGCGACAGCACCATTACCGCAATACCCTCAACTGACCTGCATGCGGCTGCGTGTTCGCAGGATCGGTGGCGGCGGTCTCCTTGCTATACTTTGTTGCCGCGCAATATTTCAGGCGCGCGCCGCGCCGCTTTGTAATCGTGGCCTGGCGCGACAGGGCGGCACCCGCATATTCCACCGCGCTGTCTCTCGAGCAAGCTTCCTGGAATGACTTCGATCGCGAATCCCCCCAAACCGCGTCCCAAGCACCTCGACTTGATGAAGATCCGCCTGCCGCTGCCAGGCTGGGTCTCGATCCTGCATCGCGTCAGCGGTGCCGGGCTCTTCCTTTTCCTGCCCCTCCTGCTCAAGCTGCTCGACATGAGCCTGGGGCAGGCGACCGCGTATGAAACGGTCGCCAAGGCCATGTCGCTCTGGTGGGTCAAGGTGGTCATGGCCGGCCTCATCTGGGCGTACCTGCACCATTTCTGCGCCGGCATACGGTTTCTGTTGCTGGACATGCACAAAGGCATCACGTTGCCGGCAGCGCGTGCCGGCGCTGCTGCGGTTTTCTGGATCAGCCTGCCCTTGACCGGTCTGGTGGTCTGGCGCCTTCTTTTCTAAGGGTTCGAGGTCGGAACGAATGGCAAATCAACGCATCGTCGTCGGCGCGCACTATGGACTGCGCGATTGGCTCGCACAGCGCGTCACAGCGGTATTGATGGCGCTCTACACCCTGGCGTTTCTGGCATTGCTCCTGTGGCGCAAGCCTGTCGGACATGTCGGCTGGCAGGAAATTTTCGCGCCGCAGTGGATGAAACTGGCCACACTGACCTTCATCGCCTGCCTCCTCTATCACGCTTGGGTCGGCGTACGCGACATCTGGATGGACTATGTGAAACCAACCAGCCTGCGCTTGGTATTGCAGGTGGGAACCATCGTCTGGCTGGCCGCCTGCGGCGTCTGGGCGTTGCGGATTTTTTTGCGTTGAAGAGCGACGAAAGCACACAGCAATGCCATTGACGGTACGCAAATTTGATGCAGTGATCGTGGGCGCAGGCGGCGCCGGCCTGCGCGGCGCCCTGCAGTTGGCTGAAGCCGGCCTCAAGGTGGCCGTGCTGTCCAAGGTGTTTCCGACCCGTTCCCACACCGTCGCAGCGCAAGGCGGAGTGGGCGCGTCGCTGGGCAACATGGGGCCGGACTCCTGGCAGTGGCACATGTATGACACGGTCAAGGGCGGTGACTGGCTCACCGATCAGGACGCGGCCGAGTTTCTGGCGCAGGAAGCACCCAAGTGCGTCATCGAGCTCGAGCATTACGGCATGCCCTTCGATCGCAACGAGGATGGCACGATTTACCAGAGGCCTTTTGGCGGGCACATGCAGAACATGGGCGCGGGTCCGCCCGTGCAGCGTTCCTGCTGTGCGGCTGATCGCACCGGCCACGCGATGCTGCATACCCTGTACCAGCGCAACGTGCGCGCCAATACCCAGTTTTTTGTGGAGTGGATGGCGCTTGACATCATCCGCGACCCGGTCGACGGCGCAGTACTGGGCGTCACCGCGCTCGAGATGGAAACCGGCGAGACCATGATTCTGCAGGGGCGTGCCACCCTCTTCGCCACCGGCGGGGCAGGTCGCATCTACGCCTCCTCGACCAATGCCTTCATCAACACCGGTGACGGCTGCGGCATGGCGGCGCGTGCCGGCATTCCCCTGGAAGACATGGAGTTCTGGCAGTTCCACCCGACCGGTGTTGCCGGCGCCGGGGTGCTGATCACCGAAGGCGTGCGCGGCGAGGGCGGCTATCTGCTCAACAAGAACGGTGAACGCTTCATGGAGCGCTACGCTCCGAATGCCAAGGACCTGGCCTCTCGCGATGTGGTGTCGCGCGCCATGGTCACCGAGATCAATGAGGGGCGTGGTGCGGGCAAGGATGGCGACTATGTGCTTCTCAAGCTCGACCACCTCGGCCCGGAAACCATAGACAAGCGCCTGCCCGGTATTCGCGAGATCGCCAAGAAGTTCGCCAACGTCGACCCGGCCAAGGACCCGATCCCGGTCGTGCCCACCTGTCACTATCAGATGGGTGGCATTCCCACCAACTACAAGGGCGAGGTTGTCGCGCCGCGTGGCGGCGATACCAGCGCGGTTGTCGAGGGTTTCTACGCAGCCGGCGAGTGCGCTTGTGCCTCGGTTCACGGCGCCAATCGCCTCGGCACCAATTCCCTGACCGACCTGCTGGTCTTCGGCAAAGCGGCCGGCGATTCGATGGTCACCTATTTGAAGAGCAACTCCGGCCATCGCAATCTGCCCACGGACGCCGGCGCTGTGACCATGGACCGTCTCGATCGATTGAACAACCGCAAGGGTGGCACAGGCGTTCACGAGACCCGCGCGGAGCTGCAACGCATCATGCAGCGCCATTGCGGCGTATTCCGCTTTCCGGACATGCTCAAGGAAGGTGTCGAGAAAATCAAGGCGGTGGCCGAGAAGGTTGCCAACATGGAGATCGCCGACAAGAGCAAGGTCTTCAACACCGCGCGCATCGAGGCGCTTGAGGTCGAGAACCTCATCGAGGTGGCGCGCTCGACCATGGTCTCGGCCGAGGCACGCAAGGAAAGCCGCGGCGCACACAGTCGCGATGACTATCCCGATACCGAGGCGACCCCGGGCGGGCGCGATGATGCTAACTGGCTCAAGCACACGCTGTGGTTCAAGGAGGGCGACCGGCTTGATTACAAGCCGGTGAACATGAAGCCGCTCACCGTTGAATCGATCCCGCCCAAGGCACGCACCTACTGACGCGCAAACACACTCATAGTCGCCATGAAATTCTCGATCTACCGCTACGACCCCGACCGCGACGCCGTGCCGCGCATGCAGGACTACGACGTCGAACTCGAACCCACCGACTTGAAGCTGCTCGATGCACTTGTGCGCCTGAAGTCGGTCGATGACAGTTTTTCGTTCCGGCGTTCCTGCCGCGAAGGCGTGTGCGGTTCGGATGCGATGAACATCAATGGCAAGAACGGCCTGGCCTGTCTGATCGACGTCAAGGATCTTGCCGAACCCATCGTGCTGCGCCCGCTGCCTGGGCTGCCGGTGATCCGCGACCTCATCGTCGACATGACGCAGTTCTTCAAACAGTACCACTCGATCACGCCTTACGTGATCAACCATGACCAGCCGCCCGAAAAAGAGCGTTTGCAGTCGCCCGAGGAACGCGAGGAATTGAACGGCCTCTACGAGTGCATCCTGTGCGCGTCCTGTTCTACATCGTGCCCCTCGTTCTGGTGGAACCCGGACAAGTTCGTCGGCCCCGCAGGCCTCCTGCAGGCCTACCGCTTCATCGCCGACACGCGCGACCAGGCTACCGCCGAGCGCCTTGACAACCTCGAGGACCCGTACCGCCTGTTCCGCTGCCACACCATCATGAATTGCGTGGACGTCTGTCCCAAGGGGTTGAATCCGACCCTGGCGATCGGCAAGATCAAGGAAATGATGGTGCGCCGCGCCGTCTAGGCCGGGTGCCAGGTCGAGGCCGCAGATGGATCCTGTCGATTACTCCCGCCTCAAGTGGCGCGCTCGTCGCGGCCTGCTCGAGAATGACCTTGCGTTGGGAGCGTTCTTCGAGCGCCACGGCGCCGCGCTCGATGATTCCGCCGCCGCGGCTTTGAACCACCTGCTCGACCTGGCCGACGGTGATCTCTGGGACCTGATCTCCGGGCGTGCGGCGCTTGCTCCCGGCGCGCCGCCCGCGGTGCATGCGGTCCTGGCAAACCTGCGTCAGGACGATGCTTTGCAGGTGCCCGTAAACTAGCGCGCTTCTCTTCGGAAGAACATTACCCCCGCCGGAGTACATCATGAGCATGACACCCAGTGACACCAAGGCAACTTTGAGCTTTTCCGACGGTACCCCGGCGTTGGACCTGCCCGTCTACAAGGGCAGTATCGGCCCGGACGTGGTCGACATACGCGCGCTGTACGGCAAGACCGGCAAGTTCACCTATGACCCCGGTTTCATGTCCACCGCGTCGTGCAACTCGTCGATCACCTACATCGACGGCGACAAGGGCGAACTCCTGTACCGCGGCTATCCGATCGAGCAACTGGCGGTGCAGTGCGACTTCCTTGAGACCTGTTACCTCCTGCTCAACGGCGAACTGCCGAATGCCGGCCAGAAGACCGATTTCGTCAACCTGGTCACGCGCCATACCATGGTGCATGAACAGATGCAGCAGTTCTTTCGCGGCTTTCGTCGTGACGCGCACCCGATGGCCGTGCTGGTCGGCTCGGTCGGCGCCCTGTCGGCCTTCTATCACGACTCGCTGGACATCAACGACGCCCATCACCGCGAGGTGTCAGCGATCCGCCTGATCGCCAAGCTGCCCACGCTGGTGGCGATGGCCTACAAGTACTCGATCGGCCAGCCCTTCATCTATCCGCGCAACGACCTGTCCTACACGGCCAACTTCATGCGCATGATGTTTGCCGTCCCGGCCGAGGACTACAAGTCCAACGACGTCATGGTGCGTGCGCTGGATCGCATTTTCATCCTGCACGCAGACCACGAGCAGAACGCGTCTACCTCGACGGTCCGCCTGTCGGGGTCTTCCGGGGCCAACCCGTTCGCCTGCATCGCCGCGGGCATTGCCTGCCTGTGGGGGCCGGCGCACGGCGGGGCCAACGAGGCCGCGCTCAACATGCTTTTCGACATCCAGCGCCAGGGCGGTGTCGAACGTATCGGCGAATTCATCACCCGCGTCAAGGACAAGAACTCCGATGTCAAGCTGATGGGCTTCGGGCACCGGGTCTACAAGAACTACGATCCGCGCGCCAAGCTGATGCGCGAGACCTGCCACGAAGTGCTGGCCGAACTGGGGCTGCACGACGACCCCTTGTTCAAGCTGGCCATGGCGCTGGAAAAGATCGCGCTTGAGGACGATTATTTCGTCAAGCGCAAGCTCTACCCGAACGTCGATTTCTATTCCGGTATCGTGCAACGCGCACTTGGCATCCCGGTGTCGCTCTTCACCGGCATCTTCGCGCTGGCGCGCACGGTCGGCTGGATTGCGCAGTGGAACGAGATGATCTCCGACCCGGAGCAGAAGATCGGCCGGCCGCGCCAGCTTTTCATCGGCAGCGCGCGACGCGACGTCCCGCCGCTGGCGGCGCGCAAGTAGGGCCTTGGCGGTGCTTCCAGGCCCTGTTTCAACGATGGAACCTGCAAATCATCATGCTAAGCTCGTTGCGCTGCCATTGACGAAGCCAGTGATGAGGCTCCCGGCCGGCCACATGCAATAAGCGACCGACAATTCGAACTCGCCCGTCTCCTCGAGGGACGGCGGCACTCCAAGCGACTGGCGCGGCCGGACGCGCGGGGGGGCAAGCGCAATCGAAATGCGCGGCCCGCACTCAATCGAGAAACTCGACCAAGGTGAACGCCATGATGAAGCAGCTTCAGTCCAACTCCTATCTGTTCGGCGGCAACGCCCCGTACGTCGAAGAGCTTTACGAAAGCTACCTGGACAATCCGGGTTCCGTGCCCGAAAACTGGCGCGCCTACTTTGACGCCCTGCAAGTCGTCCCTGGCGGCGATGGCGACAACGGGCGCGACGTTGCCCACGCCCCCGTGGTCGAGTCGTTCGCCCTGCGCGCCAAGGAAGGCACCTTGCGCCCGCAAGGCGGCTCGACGGTTGACCTGTCGATCGCCCGCAAGCAGGTTTATGTACAGCAACTGGTCGCCGCGTATCGCTTTCTCGGCAACCGCTGGGCGGACCTGGATCCGCTCAAGCGCCAGGAGCGCCCGGCGATTCCGGAACTCGAGCCCGGCTTCTATGACCTGACCGAAGCCGACATGGACATGACCTTCAACGCCCAGTCGCTGTACTTCGGGCGCGAGGAAATGACCCTGCGCGAGATCGTCCAGGGGCTGCGTGAGACCTACTGCGGGACCATCGGCGCGGAGTTCATGTACAGCGATCCGCACCAGAAACGCTGGATGCAGCAGCGCCTCGAATCGACGCGCGCAACACCGCGTTTCGATGCGCAACAAAAATTGCACATTCTTGAGCGCCTGACTGCGGCCGAGGGCCTCGAGCGCTACCTCCATACCAGGTACGTAGGCCAGAAGCGCTTTTCCCTGGAAGGCGGCGAGTCCTTCATCGCCTCGATCGACGAACTGATCCAGCGCGCCGGGCAGCGTGGCGTGCAGGAGATCGTCATCGGCATGGCGCACCGCGGACGCCTGAACGTGCTGGTCAACACCCTGGGCAAGATGCCCAAGGACCTCTTCGAGGAGTTCGAGGGTCTGCATGTCGACGACCTGCCGGCCGGCGACGTCAAGTATCACAAGGGCTTCTCCTCCGACATCTCGACACCTGGCGGGCCGGTGCATCTGAGCCTGGCGTTCAATCCGTCGCACCTGGAGATCGTCAATCCGGTCGTGGAGGGTTCGTGCAAGGCGCGCATGGACCGGCGCGGCGACAAGGACGGCTCGCAGGTCCTGCCCATCCTGGTGCACGGCGACGCTGCATTCGCCGGGCAGGGCGTCGTCATGGAGACCCTCAACCTGGCGCAGACGCGCGGCTACGGCACGCACGGCACGGTGCACATCGTCATCAACAACCAGATCGGCTTCACGACCTCGGATCCGCGCGATTCGCGTTCGACGCTCTACTGCTCGGACGTTGTCAAGATGATCGAAGCACCGGTGCTGCACGTCAACGGCGACGACCCGGAGGCGGTGGTGTTCGCCACGCAGATCGCGCTGGATTTCCGTGCCGAGTTCAAGAAGGACATCGTCGTCGACATCGTCTGCTTCAGGAAGCTGGGACACAACGAACAGGACACCCCGGCGCTGACCCAGCCACTCATGTACAAGCGCATCGGCAAGCATCCGGGAACGCGCAAACTGTACGGAGAAAAACTCGTCGCGCAGGGCATTCTCAAAGCCGACGAACCCGAGCGCATGGTCAAGGACTTTCGCGACCTCATGGACGAGGGCAAGTCGACGGTCGAGTACGTGCTGTCGGACTTCAAGAGCAAGTACGCAGTCGACTGGATGCCGTTTCTCAACAAGAAATGGACCGATGCGGCCGACACGGCGCTGCCGCTGGCGGAATTGAAGCGCCTGGCCGAGCGCGTCACCACGGTTCCAGCCGACTTCAAGATGCACCCCTTGGTCGAGACGCTCATGACCAACCGTCGCCGCATGGGGCGCGGCGAGGCGCCGCTGGACTGGGGCATGGGCGAGCACCTCGCGATGGCCTCGCTGGTGGCTTCGGGTTATGCGGTACGCATCACCGGACAGGACAGCGGGCGCGGCACGTTCACCCATCGTCACGCGGTGCTGCACGACCAGAACCGCGAACGCTGGGACTCGGGCAGCTACGTGCCGCTGGCCAACGTTTCGGACAAGCAGGCGCCCTTCACGGTCATCGACTCGGTGCTTTCGGAGGAGGCGGTGCTGGCCTTCGAGTACGGCTACGCGGCTTCCGAACCCAACACACTGGTGATCTGGGAAGCGCAGTTCGGTGACTTCGTCAACGGCGCACAGGTGGTGATCGACCAGTTCATCACCTCCGGCGAAGTCAAGTGGGGACGCGCCTGCGGCCTGACGCTGATGCTCCCGCACGGCTACGAGGGCCAGGGCCCCGAGCATTCCTCGGCGCGCATCGAGCGCTTCCTGCAGCTCTCCGCCGACCATAACATCCAGGTCGTCCAGCCCACGACGCCGGCGCAGATCTTCCATCTGTTGCGCCGGCAAATGGTGCGCCTGTTCCGCAAGCCGCTGGTCATCTTTACACCCAAGTCGCTGTTGCGCCACAAGGAGGCGGTGTCTGACTTGACCGAGCTGGCGCGCGGTCAGTTCGAGACCGTCATCGGCGATAGCGGCTCGCTGGATGCGAAGAAGGTCAAGCGCGTCATCGTCTGCTCCGGGCGGGTCTACTATGACCTGGTCGCGGCGCGCGCAGAGCGCAAGGGGGGCGATTGCGCGATCGTGCGCATCGAGCAGCTCTACCCGTTTCCGCACAAGGCTTTCGGCGCGGAGATCAAGAAATACGTCAACGCGACCGAGATTGTCTGGTGCCAGGACGAGCCGCAGAACCAGGGGCCGTGGTTCCAGATCCAGCACAATCTGCTTGAAAACATGAGCGACGGCCAGACCCTTGCGTATGCCGGGCGTCCCGCATCGGCCTCGCCCGCTGTCGGATACATGGCCAAGCACATCGAGCGTCAAAAGCAGCTGATCGCGCAGGCCTTCGGCAAGTCCAAGGGCGTGGTCCTGACCAAGTGACCGCACACGGACAGACAAGGAAAGAGATCCAACATGGCAATACTTGAAGTCAAGGTTCCGCAACTCTCCGAGTCGGTGGCCGAAGCGACCTTGCTCGCATGGCACAAGAAGGCCGGCGAAGCAGTCACGCGCGACGAAAACCTGATCGATGTCGAGACCGACAAGGTGGTCCTGGAACTGCCGGCGCCCGATTCCGGAGTGCTCGTCGAAATCGTCAGGGGCGACGGCAGCACCGTGGTTTCGGGCGAGGTGATCGCACGTATCGACACTGCTGCCACGGCAGGCGCCGGTGCATCGGCACCGGCAGTGCCGGCCGCGGCACCGTCCGCTCCCGCGGCGAAGGCGGCACCTGCGGCACCTGTTATGGCGCCGCTGGCCATGCCGGCAGCGGCCAAGATCCTGGCCGAACGCGGCGTCGATCCTGCCAGCGTCGCCGGCAGCGGCCGCGACGGACGCATCACCAAGGGCGATGCACTGGCCGCGACTCCGGCGCCGGCGCCTACTCCCGCTACTGCTGCAGCGGTGCCGGCGCGCCCGGCGCTCGCCGAGGTGCGCGCGCCTGTCAACCTGCAGTTCCTGGCCGACCGGCCAGAGCAGCGCGTACCGATGTCACGCTTGCGCGCGCGCGTCGCGCAGCGCCTCATCGAATCGCAGGCGACCAACGCCATCCTCACGACGTTCAACGAAGTCAACATGCAGCCGGTCATGAACCTGCGCAAGCAGTACGGCGAACGATTCGAGAAAGAGCATGGCGTCAAGTTGGGTTTCATGTCATTCTTCGTCAAGGCGGCGGTCTATGCCTTGAAGAAGTACCCGGTGGTCAATGCGTCGGTCGACGGCAACGACATCGTCTATCACGGCTACTTCGACATCGGCATCGCAGTGGGGAGCCCGCGCGGCCTCGTGGTTCCGATCCTGCGCGATGCCGACCAGAAAAGCTTTGCCCAGGTCGAGAAGGACATCGCCGCCTTCGGTGTCAAGGCGCGCGACGGCAAGCTGTCACTCGAAGACCTGACCGGCGGCACCTTCTCGATCTCCAACGGCGGCATATTCGGTTCGATGCTCTCCACGCCCATCATCAACCCGCCGCAGTCCGCCATCCTGGGCGTACACGCGACCCGCGACCGCGCGGTGGTCGAGAACGGCCAGGTCGTCGTGCGACCGATCAACTATCTCGCGATGAGCTACGATCATCGCATCATCGACGGGCGCGAGGCGGTGCTGGCCCTGGTTGCGATCAAGGAAGCGATGGAGGATCCCTCGCGCATCCTGCTGGAGCTGTGATGCGCCGTTTCGCCTGTGTTGCACGCTTGGTGGTCCTCGGGCTGGCGGCGGCTCTGGTGCCGTGCGCTGCGGCCTTCGACGAAGGTGATGCCGGCATCTATACCGTCATCGACCAGAAGAATCAGCCGACCGACGTCACGTTCCGGTTTTTCAGTCGCAGCGGGCAGTGGGTTGCGGAGGAGCGGCAGACCGACGGGTCCTGGCGCGCCATGCCGTGCAGCGGCGACTGCATCTTGAAGCCGTCCAGTCCGGACCAGCTCGCGCGCATATTCGGCAAGTCGCTGGAGCGTGTGACCCCCGCCTGCGTGCAGAACGCCGCGTTCGGTGTGTGCCGATACGAGCTGAAGTCGGGCGGCGACGCCGGCTACATATACCTGGTGTTGACCGGGCCCGAAGCGGTGCTGGTGCGTCTGGAACTCTCGGCGCGCCTGTAGAACCCCAGGAGGGAGCATGGCAGCGAAGAATTTCGATGTGGTCGTCATCGGTGCGGGCCCGGCCGGCTATGTGGCGGCGGTGCGCGCGGCGCAACTGGGCCTTGCGGTCGCTTGCGTTGAGAAATGGAAGAACGCGCGCGGTGAGCCCGTGCTCGGCGGTACCTGCCTCAACGTGGGGTGCATTCCTTCCAAGGCGCTGCTGGAATCCTCGGAGAACTACGAGGCCGTGCGGCATCACTTTTCCGACCACGGCATCACGGCCAAGAGCGTCGAGTTCGACGTGGCGAAGATGCTGGCGCGCAAGGACCAGGTGGTTGCCAAGAACACCAAGGGAATCGAGTTCCTGTTTCGCAAGAACAAGATCGTCTGGCTCAAGGGACATGCCCGATTGACCGGACGCAGTGACGCCGGGGTCAGCATCGAGATTGCCGGTGACGAGGGTGCCGAGACCGTGCTCGCGCGCAACGTGATCATCGCGACCGGATCCAACGCGCGTCATCTGCCCGGGGTGCCGGTCGACAACGTCATGATCTGCGACAACGAGGGGGCGCTGGCGCTCCCGGCAGTGCCCAAGCGTCTCGGGGTGATCGGCGCCGGGGTCATCGGCCTCGAACTGGGCTCGGTGTGGCGGCGCCTTGGGGCGCAGGTCACGATCCTCGAGGCCTTGCCCGACTTTCTTGCGGCCTGCGACGAAGCCATCGCCAAGGAGGCCTGGAAGGCCTTCACCAAGGAGCAGGGCCTGGATATCCGCATGGGTGTCAAGATCGGTGCGGTCGTGCCTTCTGCCAAGGGCGTCACGGTTGACTACAGCGGTGCCGACGGCAAGGCTGAACGTCTTGAATGTGACCGCCTGATCGTCTCGATCGGTCGCATACCCAATACCGAAGGATTGGGGTTGGAGGCGATCGGCCTTGCGGTGGACGCGCGCGGCTTCATTGAAGTCGACGGGCAATGCCGCACCCGGTTGCCCAATGTCTTCGCGGTGGGGGACGTGGTGCGCGGCCCGATGCTGGCACACAAGGGCGAGGAGGAGGGAGTCATGGCCGCCGAGGTCATCGCCGGCCAGAAGGGCCATGTGAACTACGAGACGATTCCCTGGGTGATCTACACCTCGCCCGAGATCGCCTGGGTTGGCAAGACCGAACAGCAACTGAAGGCTGCCGGGACTGCCTACAAGACCGGCACTTTCCCGTATTCAGCCAACGGTCGGGCGCTATCCCAGGGTACCGGTACGGGCTTTGTCAAGGTACTGGCTGACGCCGCCACCGACCGCATCCTCGGTGTGCACGTGATCCATGCGCACGCTTCCGAGCAGATCGCCGAAGCGGTGCTGGCGATGGAATTCGTCGCGGCATCCGAGGACGTTGCGCGCACCTGTCATGCGCACCCGTCGCTGTCCGAGGTCATGAAAGAGGCGATGCTAGGTGTCGAAAAGCGGTCCATCCACATCTGATGTTGGGACGAACCAAGCCGGTTCGGGCCGGGTCGATGCGGCGTGCAGATCAACTGCACGGCCGGGTGACGCCTTGAGCCGTGGCCGATCAAGCCGCCATGCGTGATGGCGCGCTGGAGGAAGACGACGAGTCGATCGCCGACATCGTGTCCGCGGCCGAGTCAGGTGAACTCAATGTCATCGACTACTGCCGTCGTGTCATCGAGCGGCGCGGTTACGTTGCCGATGACGCGCAACTGGCCGCGGTGCGGCGCCTGCAGGAGCTCTACGACGAGTGGGTCGGCTACAAGTCGCGTCGCAACACCGCGCTGAAGCGCTTTTTCGTCAAGCCTGATTTGCCGCGTGGTGTCTACCTGTGGGGCGGCGTGGGGCGGGGCAAGAGCTTCCTGATGGACAGCTTTTACATGTGCGTGCCGCTGGTCAAAAAGCGCCGCGTGCATTTTCATCATTTCATGCGCGACGTGCACCAGGCGCTCGATGAATTGAAGGGGTCCGAGGACCCGCTCGCGCGCCTGGCGCAGGACATCAGCGCGCAATACCGTCTGATCTGCTTTGATGAGTTTCATGTCAATGACATCGCCGATGCGATGATCCTGGCGCGGCTGTTGCGGTACCTCTTCGACAACCGCGTCATGCTGTGCATGACTTCCAACTACCATCCCGACACTTTGTGGAAGGACGGCCTGCAGCGCGGGCAGTTCCTGCCGGCGATCGAACTGATCAAGGATCGTCTCGACGTGATCAATGTCGATGCCGGGGTCGATTACCGGCGCCGCGCCCTGGAACTGGCCAAGGTCTATCACACGCCTATCGACGAGTCGACTGGAGCGGCGCTGTCTCGCGAGTTCGAGCGCATCGCCGAGGTCGAGGACGAAGACCAGCCGCTCGACGTGGAGGGCCGCATCATTCCGTACATCCGCCGTGCCGGCGGGATCGTGTGGTTCAGCTTCACAGCCCTGTGCGGCGGACCGCGCTCGTACACCGACTACGTCGACCTGGCGCGGCGCTTCCATACCATCGTGCTGTCCGACATTCCTGAAATGGGGCCGCGTCTGGCAGCCGAGGCGCGTCGCTTCACCTGGCTGATCGACGTGCTCTACGACGCGCGGGTCAAGGTCATCCTGTCGGCGGCGGTCGAACCGGAGAAGCTATATACCGCCGGGGTCCTGGTACACGAGTTTGCGCGCACCGCCAGCCGCATTCGCGAAATGCAGACCGTCGACTATTTGCGCGAGCCGCGCATCGAACAGCACGGCTTTCGGCAGTAGCGGATCGCGCTAGCCTACGCGCGACAGCACGTAATAGACAACGCCCAAGGCAGCGATCAGGGTGGCGCTGATCATCATCAGCGTGCCGCTTCCCGCGTCTGCTGACGCGTTCGCATCGGGCAGGCTGTGCGCCGGTTCGGCAGATGTCGCAGGCGCATGGCGCCGCTTGAGCTCGGCGTTGAATTTGGTGAAGAACTCGTCGGCCAGTTTCTTGGAGGCCGCATCGACCAGTCGCGAGCCGATCTGCGCAAGTTTGCCGCCCACGTTTGCCTGCGCGACGTAGTCCAGGCGCGTCGACTCGCCCTCGGGCAGGAGATTGACGCGTGCCTCGCCCTTGCCGAAGCCGGCTGCGCCGCCCTGGCCATCGAAGCGGATCTTGTACGAGGCCGGTGGGTTCACGTCCGAGAGTGTGAGCTTGGCCTTGAAGCGCGCCTTGACCGGCCCGATCGCGGCGGTTACTGCGGCGTTGAATTCGGTTTCGGAAACGCGGTCGAGTGTTTCGCAGCCCGTGATCGAGGCCTTGAGGATCTCGGGATCATTGAGGGCGTCCCAGGCGATCTGCTGCGATACGGGAAGGAGTTGCGAGCCGGTCAGTTCCATGGTGTTCTTCGAAGCGGTGAAGCGGGGATTGTACGCGGCGGTCTTCACGCAGGTCGAGGCTGAGGTCGCAGCGGCCGTCATGGACGCAAGTATTGCCTATGAGACTATGACGTTTTCCACGCAGAACCACCGCCAAGCTGTTGAGGGCCTCGATGAGAAGCGCCGGCCACAGTTCACCAGAAAGTAGAGGCAGCCATGAAAGCAGTCTGGTTTGAAAAGAACGGCGCAGCCGCCGATGTCCTGATTACGGGCGAACGCCCCACGCCCGAACCCGCCGCCGGCGAAGTCCGTGTGCGCGTGGCGGTCTCCGCAGTCAATCCATCCGACGTGAAACGGCGCATGGGGTCGCCGACCCAAAAACTCGCGTTTCCCTGGGCAGTGCCGAACAACGACGGAGCCGGAGTGATCGACAAGGTCGGTGCCGGAGTCGACGCCTCGCGCATCGGTGAGCGTGTCTGGCTGCACTCCACCGGCTGGCTGCGCCCCATGGGAACGGCCGCCGAGTACACGGTGACCCCGTCGCAGCGGGCCTTCAAGTTGCCTGACGGAATCTCCTTCGAGATCGGCGCCGGCTTAGGCGTGCCTGCGATGACCGCGCACCGCGCGGTCTTTGGCTGCGGTCCGGTCGGCGGCAAGACCGTGCTCGTCACCGGTGGTGCCGGCGCGGTCGGTTTCTACGCGATTCAACTCGCCAAACGAGGCGGTGCGCGCGTGATTGCCACCGTGTCAGGCGAGGAGAAAGGCGCCGAAGCGCGGCGTGCCGGGGCCGATGAGGTCATCAACTACCGCAGTGATGATGTCCCGGAGCGCGTCGCCGCGCTGACAGGCGGTGCGGGGATCGACCATGTGGTCGATGTTGACTTCGGCGCCAACCTCAAGACCACGCTGGCCGTGCTCAGGAACAACGGCTCAATCGCCACCTACGCATCGATGGGCGCTCCGGAACCAGCGCTGCCCTTCTACCCGATGATGTTCAAGAACGTGCATCTCTTGTGGGTGTTCGTCTACGAGATGCCGCAACAGGCCATGCAGGACGCCGGACGCGACATCAATGCCTGGCTTGTGTCGGGCAAGGCGGCGCACCCGCAGTACCGCAGATTCGGGTTTGGGGAGGTCATCGCCGCGCACCAGGCGGTCGAGGCCGCGGTCGTCGGCAAAGTAGTCATCGCAGTCGGCGCAGCCTGACGACCGTCCAGCGCGCACGCTGTTGCAGGCGCGCCGACGGGCGCCCTACAAAGTACAAAGGCTATGCAGCCGCACGCCGCAACGGTATCACCTGCGCAGTGCGCGGATCGGAACCGATAAGCTCCGGGGCAGGCGATGGGTTGACCGCAGACAAGGCTCCGAGAGCTCGCAGTTCGCTCTCCAGCGTGAACTGCGCGAGCATGTGGATCGCGCCCGCGTACTCCGGGTCCGAGCGCAACCGGGCCAGGTCGATACTGCATCCGGAATGTCGCTCGGCACGGTGCTTCATCAGGTGCAGCGTGAGCCATCTGGAAAGGCGTTCGATCATGATCCGATCCCGGGTTGGATGGAGCATCCTATAGTCCGAAGGAGCTATGGCGATAGCTGGCCAACTCCGCATGAGTTGTAGGAAAAACACCCCGACGACTTGTAGGAATTTGCCTTACAAGGGTTTTCCTGCATGGGCAGGCTGAAAGTGGCGGCCAAGCAGGTGAAACGGCCTGTACCGGGATCTCCGGCCCTATGCACGGTGCAGCAGTACCAGCATCGCGATGCCAATCGCGGAATAGAACATGAAGGCAGACTCGCGACCGTTCCAGTCCCTGGATTGCCAACTTGCAAACCACTGGCCGCCGATGACCATGAATCCGCCAAACCAGAGCGCAAAGCCGAGCCCCAGTCCCGCGAAGGCCAAGTCCTTGGCGGCGTGAAACACTTCGACCGGCGCTCCCCACATCAGGGCCAGACGGATTGCGCCGGCCAGGCATGCCATGGCTGTCATTGCTTCAACGACTACGATCGCGCCAAAAGCCAGGCGGTGAAGCAAAGGCGAGTCAATGGCACGGGACTTGAGTCCGCTGTCGGGGAAAATCGTGTCCATGCGCATGAGGTGCTCGACAAAACGCAGGTTGGAGCGCGGATCGGCGATGTTGTTCCAGGTCACCAGCGCGGCGAATGCGCCGACCAGAAACACCAAAAGAGTCTGAAGAATCTGGATAACGGGCATGGGCTCGGGCGTCTTGGCGGATTGAGGCCGGACGAATCTATCAGAGCCGCTGGATTGGCGATGCGCGAGCGGGGCTGAATCCGCCATAGGTGATTGACAGCTACCCGCGATCTTTGTATTCTGAATACAGAACGTGAATCCGGCTTTCCGGTTCATCGCTTCCTGCGGCGATCGCGACTCGCGTTGGCTGAGGCTATTATTGGAGCAAGCTTGTCCCTTCCCCATTTGCGCGCGGTCCCGAACCTGGTCGAACAGGCGTACGCGACCCTTGCCGCGGCGATCAGCAGCGGCGAATTCGCGCCGGGTCACCGCCTCACCCAGGAAGAACTGGCTGTGACACTTGCCGTTTCTCGCCAGCCGGTCCTGCAGGCGTTGCGTTTGCTCAAGCAGGAAGGCATGGTCGTGGACGCACCGGCCAAGTCCGGCGTTCCGGGAGCTTCGCGCGGCCTGATGGTGGCGCCATTGGATCCGGCCATGATTGCCGGGCTCTACGAGGTGCGCTCGGTGCTCGACGGACTGGCAGCCCGTCTGGCCGCACAGCGCGGCGCGCGCATCGAGAGCGGGCTCCTGACGCACGGACGCAAGGTCGCAGCCGGTACCGATATGGCAGCGATGATCGACGTGGATCTGGCCCTGCATAACGCGATCTATGCCGCATCCGGCAACCCTTATATCGCCGACAGTGCAGGCCGGCATTGGCAGCACATCCGCCGCGCCATGGGCGCGGTGCTGCGCCAGGCCGACGCGCGCATCGCCGTGTGGAATGAACACGCTGCGATCGTCGCGGCAATCCACGCCGGTGATGCGGACCTGGCAGAACAACTGGCACGCCGGCATGCCGGTAACGCCGGACGCAGTCTTAACCTGCGCCTGATGGCTGCCTGCGCGGCGCCGAACAAACCCCAGCAAACTCAACCACTAAACGGAGTCCTGCCATGAAGCTCTCCCAAGCGCAACTCGACACCTTCGACCGCGATGGCTATCTGTTCTTCCCGTCCCTCTTCACCCCGCCCGAAGTGGCGCGCCTGAACGCCGAGGTGCCCGGCATCTACGCGCAAAAGCGCCCGGAGAACGTTCGCGAACGCGGTTCGGACGCGGTGCGCACCAATTTCGCTGCGCACAAGTACAACGACATGTTCGCGCGCCTGGCGCGGCATCCGCGCATGGTCGAACCAGTCGAGCAGATCTTCGGCGAGAAGCTCTACATGCACCAGTTCAAGATCAACGGCAAGATGGCCTTCGACGGCGATGTGTGGCAATGGCACCAGGACTACGGTACCTGGATGAACGACGACCACATGCCGGCGGCGCGGGCGATGAACGTCGCCATCTTCCTGGACGACACCAACGAGTTCAACGGGCCGCTGATGTTCATTCCTGGCAGCCACAAGGCCGGCGTGCTCGACGCCGGGCATGACACCAGCACCACCTCGTATCCGCTGTGGACCATCAACAAGGACACCATCACGCGCATGGTGGAAAAAGCCGGTGGCTTGAAGGGTGGCATCGTGGCCCCCAAGGGACCGCCGGGTTCGATGATCCTGTTCCACGGCTGCCTGGTGCACGCCTCGACCTCCAACCTGTCGCCGTGGAACCGGGTAAACGTTTATCTTTCCCTGAACGCGGTGTCCAACCGCATCGGCCGCTTCAAGCGCCCCGGCTATATCGCACATCGCCAGTTCGATGCCATCGAGTGCATGCCGGACGATTGCCTCATGAAGGACTATGCGGTCGAGACACCCTGGAAGGACGGCACGCCCGCCGAGGAATTGACAGGTCTACTCAAAGAGGCGGCCTGACATGAATCTCCATGCCAAGCTGCTCAAGCGCCAGGCGGATGGCCGGCCGGTGCGTCTGGGGCTGATCGGCGCCGGCAAGTTCGGCTCCATGTACTTGGCCCAGGTGCCGCGCACGCCAGGCGTGCATCTGGTGGCGATCGCCGACCTGAACCCGACCGGCGCCAAGGCCAACCTGGCGCGCGTGGGCTGGGCGCCGGAGCGCTCGGCGGCCGCCTCGATCG
Source organism: Burkholderiales bacterium (assembly GCA_046160545.1). Lineage (GTDB taxonomy): Bacteria > Pseudomonadota > Gammaproteobacteria > Burkholderiales > JAEUOS01 > JAEUOS01. Next base: position 1,446 of record JBJXGS010000113.1, on the reverse strand, counting down.
ACGCTGCCCTTGCCGCCGGTACCACCCATGTCGGTGAGGACTGGCAGGCGCTGGTGCGCCATCCGGCTATCGATATCGTCGTCGAGTGCACCGGCAACCCGGTGGCGGCGGTCGACCACATCCTGGCCGCATTTGCAGCCGGTAAGCATGTGGTCAACGTGACTGTCGAGGCTGATGCACTGTGCGGACCGCTCTTGGCGCGGCGCGCCGCGGAAGCGGGGGTGGTCTACAGTCTGGCGTATGGTGACCAGCCGGCGCTGATCTGCGACCTGGTCGACTGGGCGCGCGCCGCCGGATTCCCGGTGGTGGCCGCCGGACGCGGCCACAAGTGGCTGCCGCATTTCTCGCAGTCGACACCCGAGACCGTCTGGGGACACTACGGGCTTACTGCCGAGACCGCACGCATCGGCGGGCTCAACCCGAAGATGTTCAATTCCTTTCTCGACGGCTCGAAGCCCTCGATCGAGTCGACCGCGGTCTGCAACGCGACCGGGCTCATCGCCCCGCCCGACGGACTGACCTACCCGCCGGCCTCGGTGGATGACATTCCGTTTGTCTGCCGGCCGATCGCCGAAGGCGGTGTGCTGCACGCCAAGGGCCAGGTCGAAGTCATCTCCTCGCTTGAAGCCAACGGCCGCGCGATCCCCTACGACATCCGCTTCGGCGTGTTCGTGGTGTTCGAGGGCGAGACCGAGTACATCCGCAATTGCTTCAAGGAATACATGGTACGCACCGATCCGAGCGGACGCTACGCCTGCCTCTACAAGCGCTGGCACCTGATCGGCCTCGAGGTGGGGATCTCCGTGGCCTCGGTCGCGCTGCGCGCAGAAGCAACTGGTGCTGCCACATGCTGGAATGCTGACGTTGTCGCGACCGCCAAGAAGGATTTGCTGCCCGGTGAAGTTCTCGACGGCGAGGGTGGCTACACCGTGTGGGGCAAGCTTCTGCCCGCGAACACATCGCAGGCCATCGGCGGCCTGCCGCTGGGCCTGGCTAACGACCTCAAGGTGCTGCGCCCGGTGGCGCGCGGCCAGAGTCTGACCTGGGCCGACGTGCAGGTCGACGAAACGCTGTCCGCCTACAAGGTGCGGCGCGAGATGGAGGCCGTGTTTGGTGCCCCCTTGCGGCGGGCGGCATGACAGAAGCTCCCAAGGCACTGGTATTCGATGTCTTCGGCACCTGCGTCGATTGGCGCGGTTCCATCATCGCGGAAGGGCGCGCGCTGAATGTGGAACGAGGCTGGCGCATCGACTGGGAAGGCTTAGTCGATGCGTGGCGCGGTGCCTACCAGCCCAACATGCAGATGGTGCGCAGCGGAAAGCTGCCCTGGACGCACCTTGACGACTTGCACCGCATGGCGCTCAAGGAACTGCTGCCGTCCTATCTGGGTGGCACGCCTGCGAAGGCGATTCGCGCGGCCGACCTCGAGCGCATCAACACCATGTG
>JBJXGS010000112.1:0-12634 GCA_046160545.1 Burkholderiales bacterium | reverse complement strand
TTCTCCAAGGCCTTCCTGAGCGGGGTCGATCTGGGCGGGGCGGGCGCGACCTTTTCCAAGGGGGTCTATATCCCGGAGATGATGTTCGCGATGTTCCAGTTGACCTTTGCGGCCATCACGCCCGCGCTGATCGTCGGCGCATTCGCAGAGCGCATGAAGTTCTCGGCGGTACTCTGGTTCATGGCGCTGTGGTTCACTTTTGCCTACCTGCCGATGGCGCACATGGTGTGGTTCTGGGACGGCCCCGACGCGATCAAGGACGAGGCCACCCTCAAGGCTGTCACGGAAGGCGCCGGCTGGCTGTGGGCCAAGGGAGCGCTTGATTTCGCCGGCGGCACGGTGGTGCACATCAACGCCGGCATCGCCGGCCTGGTCGCCGCATTCATGGTCGGCAAACGCATCGGCTATGGTCGCGAAGCGATGACTCCGCACAGCCTGACTCTCACCATGGTCGGTGCCTGCATGCTGTGGATCGGCTGGTTCGGCTTCAACGTCGGTTCCAACCTTGAAGCCAACGGCACCGCGTCGCTGGCGTTCGTCAACACACTCGTGGCGACGGCGATGGCAACCTTGTCGTGGCTGTTCTTCGAGAACCTGACCAAGGGCAAACCCTCGATGCTGGGCGCGGCCTCCGGTGCGGTGGCAGGTCTGGTGGCCATCACTCCGGCCTGCGGCTTTGTCGGCATCAAGGGCGCGATGGTGATCGGTGCTGTCGCCGGTGCACTGTGCCTGTGGGGTGTGTCTGGCTTGAAACGCATGCTCGGGGCCGACGACGCGCTGGACGTGTTCGGCGTGCACGGCATCGGCGGCATCTGGGGAGCGTTGGCCACCGGTGTCTTCGCCTCACCTACATTGGGTGGCACTGGAATTTGCAACTACGTGACCAACAAATGTGGCGAGGCCAGCGACTTCCCCGGAATACCGGGGCAGCTCTGGATCCAGCTGCAGGGTGTGCTGACCGCGATCATTCTTTCGGCGGTGGTCGCCTTCATCGTCCTGAAGATCATCGACATGGTGGGCGGGTTGCGTGTGCCGGAAGACAGTGAACGTGAAGGCCTGGATGTGACCTCACACGGCGAGACCGCATACCACAGCTAAAGCTACCCCTCCCTGGGTCGCTTGCGCGGTGACCTGGTTCGAAGCCCCCGGGGTACTCCCTCCCCGGGGGCTTTTTTTCGTGCGCATCCGGTCACACCCAGGGTCACACGCGGCGCGGCCATGGATACGCCATGCCGTTTGGCTACAATCGCGCCCGATGACAAACAATCCAGAGGCGGGGAGGCAGGTCATGCAGGTTCCGAACCTCAAGACGGCACTGTCGGGCCCGATGGCTGAAGTCGAGCGACGCATCCTCGACAACGCGACCGCGGTTGAACGCTGGTTTCGGCTGGAATGGCAGGAGCACACCCCGCCGTTCTACTCGTCGGTGGACCTGCGCAATTCCGGCTTCAAGATCGCGCCAGTCGACACCAACCTCTACCCCGGCGGCTTCAACAACCTGTCGCGTGAAATGCACCCCCTGGCCGTGCAGGCGGCGCAGTCCGCGATCGAGAAGTACTGCGCTGATGCCAGGAGCCTGCTCCTGATCCCGGAAAACCATACGCGCAACCTCTTTTACCTGCAGAACGTCGCCCGTCTGCAAGGCATCCTGCGCCAGACGGGCCTGGAAGTCCGCTTGGGTTCGCTGAATCCGGAAGTCAAGGCGCCCACCGATTTCAGCCTGCCGGACGGACAGTCGATCACCGTCGAGCCGCTGGTGCGAATCGGTCAGCGACTTGGCCTCGCCGGATTTGACCCCTGCGCGATCCTCCTCAACAACGACCTTTCGGCCGGCATCCCCGACATCCTCAAGGGCCTCTCCGGACAGGTCCTGCTGCCGCCGCTGCACGCCGGCTGGGTGGTGCGCCGCAAGTCCAATCACTTCCATGCCTACGACCAGGTGGTCGCCAAGTTCGCCGCAGAGATCGGTATCGACCCCTGGCTCATCAACCCGTTTTTCGGCGCGTGCGGACAGATCAATTTCCATGAGCGCACCGGCGAGGATTGCCTGAAGGGCAACGTCGAATCGATCCTGCCGCGCATCCGCGCCAAGTACGCCGAATATGGCATCAAGGATGAGCCTTTCGTCATCGTGAAGGCCGATGCCGGCACCTACGGCATGGGCATCATGAGCGTCACCTCGCCCGACGAGGTGATCGGCCTCAATCGCAAGCAGCGCAACAAGATGGCCGTCGGCAAGGAAGGCCTCGAGGTCTCGGAGGTCATCATCCAGGAAGGCGTGCACACCATCGAGCGCGTCGGCGGTGCCAGTGCCGAGCCGGTCGTCTACATGATCGACCGCTTCGTCGTCGGCAGCTTCTATCGCGTCAACACCCTGCGCTCGCCGACCGAGAACCTCAACGCACCGGGCGCGCACTTCGAATCGCTGGGCTTCGAGTCGGCCGGCGCCACCCCGGTGCCCGAGGACGATCCCGACACCACGCACAACCGCTTCTACACCTACGGCGTGATCGCGCGCCTGGCGGCGCTGGCCGCCTCTTACGAGCTCGACGAAACGGCGCCCGGGGCCGCGGGGAGCTGACGACTTGCATATCCTCTTCATCGCCGACCCGCTCGCAGGTTTCAAGACCTACAAGGACTCGACCTTCGCGATGATGACCGAGGCCGCCACGCGCGGGCACGGCATGTCGTTCTGCCTGGCGCAGGACCTGCATGTGGCCACCGGCGCAGTCGCGGCATTTGCGTCGACCCTGCGACTCACCCCGGACGAGCCCACCTGGTATCGGCTGGGCGAGTCGGCGGTCGCTCCTCTGGCGCAGTTCGACGCGGTCGTCATGCGCACGGACCCGCCCTTCGACCTTGAATACCTCTATTCGACCCACCTCCTGAACCGCGCGGCCGAACGCGGTGTGCGCGTCTTCAACCATCCGCGCGCGATCCGTGACCATAACGAAAAACTGGCGATCACCGAGTTTCCTGAGTTCACGGCGCCAACCCTGGTGACGCGCCGTGCCGACCTCCTGCGCGCCTTCGTCGCGGAGCACGACCAGGCGGTCTTCAAGCCACTTGACGGCATGGGCGGATCGGGCATCTTCCGGGTCTCGCGCGGAGAACCAAACCTCTCGGTGATCATCGAAACCTTGACCCGCGATGGACGCGAGACCATCATGGCACAGAAATACCTGCCGGCCATTCGCGAAGGCGACAAGCGCGTGCTCCTGATCGCCGGCAAGGCGGTCCCTTTTTGCCTGGCGCGCATTCCCAAAGCGGGCGAAACGCGCGGCAACCTGGCTGCGGGCGGTACAGGGGTGGCACGCGAACTCTCGGACGCCGATAGACGCATCGCCGAGGCGCTGGGTCCGACACTGGCCGCGCGCGGCCTGCTCCTGGTGGGACTGGACGTGATCGGCGAGAACCTGACCGAGATCAACGTCACCAGCCCGACCTGCTTTCGCGAGATCACCGACCAGACCGGATTCAACGTCGCCGGCATGTTCATCGACGAGCTGGAAGCGGCGGCGGGGCGCTGAAGGCTGACGGCGTTACCGTATAGTCCCCGTCTGTTCCCAGGGCGTAGCACTTGCGCATGACCGCCATTCTTTTGATGACCCACGGCCGCCTAGGCGAGGAGCTGCTCGCAGCGGCCGCACATGTGCTCGGCGCGCTTCCATCATGCGTACGCGCGCTTCCTGTCCTGCCCGCGCAAAGCGGCGAAGAGGTCGTCGCGGCGGCGCGCTCGGCATTGGCCGATATCGGGCCCCGCGAAGGCGGGGTGATCTTTTGCGACATCTTCGGCGCCACGCCGTGCAATGCCGCCACACGCCTGGCGCGCGAGGCGAACCTGCGCGTGGTTGCCGGGGTCAGCCTGCCCATGCTGGTCAAGGCGCTGACGCTTGCCGCGGAACATCCGCAACGCATCGTCGACGAGGCGCTCAAGGCCGCGCAGCGCGGCCAGGTGGATATTGCAGCTGGGGTAGCCCATGGCGATGCGTGAAGAAGTCGAGATCGTCAACCAGCTGGGGCTGCACGCGCGCGCCTCGGCCAAGCTCACCCAGCTGGCCGCGCAGTACAAGAGCGAAGTCTGGCTATCGCGCAATGCCAAGCGTGTCAACGGCAAGAGCATCATGGGAGTCATGATGCTGGCCGCCGGCATCGGCAGCAAGATCATCGTCGAGACCATCGGCGAGGACGAAGAGGCGGCGCTGCAGAGCCTGAAAAAACTGATCGCCGAAAAGTTCGGCGAGGGCAAGTGATGATGCGGTCCGCCATGCGACGCGCCCGGGCGCGCTCCTGCGGCGCTGCGCTCCCCGGTTGGACTGCCTGACATGCCTTTCACCCTGCACGGCATCGGCGTCTCCGACGGTATCGCCATCGGCCGTGCCCACCTGATCACGCAGGTGTCGCTGGATGTCTCGCACTACCTGGTCGAGGCCGGCCAGATCGCCCAGGAAGAGCAACGACTGCGCTCTGCGATTGCGCAGGTGCAGGATGAACTTTCGACGCTGCACGCCGAACTCGACCGCAGCGGGTCCGGCGACCTGGGTGCCTTCGTCGACGTGCATGTCATGCTGCTTTCCGACCCGATGCTTGCCGAGGAACCTCTGCGCATCGTCCGCGAGCGGCGCTGCAACGCCGAATGGGCGCTGATCCAGCAGATGGATGCGCTGATGGCGCAGTTCGACGAGATCGAGGACGAGTACTTGCGAGAGCGCCGCCACGACGTGGGCCAGGTGGTCGAGCGCGTGCTCAAGGCGCTCATCGGTGCCCAGCCGGCCATGCAGTCGGCGCTGACCAAGACACAGAAGATCCGTGCCCAGCAATCGCAGGAATCCGAAATGATCGTGGTTGCGCACGATCTCTCGCCTGCCGACATGCTGGTCTTCAAGGAGCACCAGTTCGCCGGCTTTGTCACCGATGTCGGTGGCGCGACCTCGCACACCGCGATCATGGCGCGCAGCCTGGCGCTTCCGGCCGTGGTCGCGCTGCACCACGCACGCGAGATGATCCGCGAAGACGACCTGATCATCATCGACGGGCGCGCCGGAGTGCTGATCGTCGCCCCGGATGCTGCCATCATCGCCGAGTACAGGCGCAAGCGCGAGCGCCTCGACGGCGAGCGCGAGGCGCTGCGCCTGATCGTGGGCACGCGCACCGCGACCCGCGACGGTACCGGGATCGATCTGGAGGCCAATATCGAGCTGCCCGGCGACGTGCCGGCGGCCCACGACGCCGGCGCTGCGGGGGTGGGGCTGTTCCGCACCGAGTTTCTCTTCATGAACCGCAAATCCTTGCCCGACGAGGAAGAGCAGTTCCAGGCCTACGCGGCGGTGGTGCGTGCCATGCAGGGCCATCCTGTGACCATACGCACGCTCGACATCGGCGCCGACAAGCAGCTCGACGCCGAGCTGGCCCATGACGGCGTGGCGCTCAACCCGGCGCTCGGCCTGCGTGCGATCCGCTATTGCCTGTCCGAACCACAGATGTTCAGTGCACAGTTGCGCGCCATCCTGCGCGCTTCGGCACTGGGCCCGGTGCGCATCCTGCTGCCCATGATCGCGCACGCGTACGAGGTCACGCAAACACTTGCGCTGATCAGGGAAGCCAAGCTGCAACTGGGCGAAGCGGGCGAGGCCTTCGACCCCGAGGTCAAGGTCGGCGGGATGATCGAAATTCCGGCGGCGGCACTGGCCCTGCCGATGTTCCTGGACAAGCTCGACTACCTCTCCATCGGTACCAACGACCTGATCCAGTACACGCTCGCCATCGACCGCGCAGACGACGCGGTGTCAGGACTGTACGACCCCCTGCACCCGGCTGTCCTGTACCTGATCGCCCACACCATCCGCACAGCCGATGCGGCCGGCGTGCCGGTGGCGGTGTGCGGCGAAATGGCCGGCGAACTCGCCATGACGCGACTGCTCCTGGGCATGGGCCTGCGTCAGTTCTCCATGCATCCCGCACAGATACTCAGCATCAAGCAGCGGGTGCTCGCAACCGACCTCGCCCAGGTACGACCGCTGGTCGCGCGCATGCTTGCCACCACCGAACCGACCGAACTGCGCGCGCTGCTCGACGAGCTCAATGCTTAAGGAGGTCACGGCGGTCCGCCAGAATGACCCGACCGTCAGGAAAAGCTGGTTCGAGAGTGACTTCTTCGACCTCTACCTGTGGCAGGAAGGTGGCGCGATCGTCCATATGCAACTCTGCTATGACCGCCACCGGCCCGGTGAATCGGCCATCAGCTGGAAGCAGGGCCTGGGCTTGTTCCACGATGGCGTGGACGCAGTGCGCCGCAGCGAATCGCCAACGCTGGAAGCCGGCGGCGCCTTCGATGCGGAACGCGTCAACGCGCGCTTCCTGCGTGAATCGGCCGGACTGCCGGTGGAGGTGCGCAAGTTCGTACTCGCGAAATTGCACGAATTCGCCCTCAACGGCCCGGTCAAGCGCGGCGCGGCGCGGCGCAACCGCGTGCGCCGCGAATCCTGGCAGGCGCTCGGCGATGGCGGGGACCCGCGCTGAGATACAATTGACCGCAAGCGCCGATTTGGTCATCCGATTGCGGGCGCTATACAAATGCGGCTAAAGAGGTGCGTGGTTCGCAAGCCGGAACCCCCAAACCCGATCAGCCGCCAGGCGATCGGGTTTTTGTTTTTGAGGAGCACGCTTGTCGGATTCCGAAACCCTCGGTGTTGTCCAGTCGTCTCTGGCCAGATTCGAAGCGCCCTTTACGTTTCGCAGCGGCCGCACCATCCCGCGCTTCGAGCTGGCCTACGAGACTTACGGCCACCTCAACGCGGAGCGCTCCAATGCGGTGCTGGTGTGCCATGCGCTCAACGCGTCACATCACGTCGCCGGACTGGACGAGGCGGGCAGCGCCGGCTGGTGGGACAACATGGTGGGGCCCGGCAAGCCGCTCGACACCCGGCGCTTTTTTGTCGTCGGGGTCAACAACCTGGGAGGCTGCTTTGGCTCGACCGGCCCGCGCGACGCCAATCCGCAGACCGGCCGCCCCTATGGCGCCGACTTCCCGGTGGTCACCGTGGAAGACTGGGTCGAGGCGCAGGCGCGCCTGGCCGATCACCTCGGCATCAAGCGCTTCGCAGCGGTGATGGGTGGTTCCCTGGGAGCGATGCAGGCCTTGCAGTGGGCCATCGCGCACCCGGACCGCGTGCGTCACGCGCTGGTATTCGCCTCCACGCCCAAGCTGTCGGCACAGAACATCGCGTTCAACGAAGTCGCCCGCCAGGCAATCGTCACCGATCCGGAATTCCACGGCGGCCACTACTATGCGCACGGCGTGGTACCGACGCGCGGCCTGCGAGTCGCGCGCATGATCGGCCACATCACCTATCTCTCTGACGACGTCATGGCCGAGAAATTCGGCCGCGACCTGCGCGATGGCCTCAATTTCGGCTACGGAACCGAGTTCCAGATCGAATCCTATCTGCGTCATCAGGGTGAGAAATTCTCGACTTACTTCGACGCCAACACCTACCTCCTGATCACCAAGGCACTGGATTATTTCGATCCGGCGGCCGCTTGCGACGGCGACCTCAAGCGCGCCCTGGAAAGCGCCGCCGGCGTGGGATTCCTGGTGGTCTCTTTCACGACCGACTGGCGCTTCTCGCCGGCGCGCTCGCGCGAGATCGTCGCTGCACTGACCGCCAACCGCGCGCGCGTGTCCTACGCCGAGATCGACGCCCCGCACGGGCACGATGAATTCCTGCTCGAGGACACGCGCTATCACGCCCTGGTGCGCGCCTATTACGATCGCATCGCAGCCGAGGTCGAAGCATGAGCGCCGCCCGCCTGCGCGCTGACTTCACCATCATCGCCGATATGGTGGGCCGCGGAGCGCGCGTGCTCGACCTGGGTTGCGGCGATGGCGCGCTGCTGCGTTTTCTTAGGCGCGAACGCGACGTGCGCGGCTACGGTATCGAGCTCGACGATGCGAACGTGCTGGCCGCACTGACCAACGGCGTGGATGTCCTGCAGGGCAACCTCGAAGGCGGACTCATGAGTTTCGAGGATGCCAGCTTCGACACCGTGATCCTGTCGCAGACACTGCAGGCGATGCGCAACATCCGCGGCCTCATGCGCGACATGCTGCGCGTTGGCCGGGAAGCGATTGTGTCGTTCCCGAACTTTCGCTACGAGCCGCACTTTCGCCAGCTCGAAGCCGGTCGCATGCCGGTCTCGCCAACCCTGCCCTACCAGTGGCACGACACCCCCAACGTGCACCTGTGCACACTGCTCGACTTCGAGGACCTGTGTGCCGACCTGGGGTTGCGGGTCGCCGAACGCGTCGCTCTGGCCGAAGGCCGGCCGATCGACGGCGACCCCAATACGGCCAGCGAACTTGCGATCTACCGCGTGTCTGTCTGAGGCGCGCCGGCGGCGGGAGCAGCGCTGCCTTCCTGCCCCTCCGCGTCGAGCGCTTCGATGTCGGCGCGGCGCCAGCGTAGCAGCACGAGACCCGGTAACGCCGCTGCAACGGTGAAGAGAAAAAAGCTCGCCCAGCCATATTGGGCCACCAACACGCCCGAGCTGGGCCCGGCAATATAGGTGCGCCCCACCGCGGCCAGCGCCGAGAGCAGCGCGAACTGGGTGGCCGAATAGCGCACGCGCGTCAACGCCATCAGGAAAGCGACAAAGGCTGCGGTCCCCATGCCACCGCACAGGTTCTCCAGCGCCACCACGGTCGCCATCGACCAAGTGGCTTTGGGCGTCACCGCCAGCACCCAGAAGCCGAAGTTGGTGAGCGCCTGCAGGATGCCGAAGAGCATCAGCGCCTGATACAGGGACAAGCGCGTCATGAGCGCACCGCCGGCCAAGGCGCCGACGATGGTCGCGGTCAGCCCGAGGATCTTGTTGATCGCGCCGACCTCGGTGGCCGAAAACCCGACCCCGCGGATCAGGAAGGTCGTCGTGAGGCTGCCGGCGTACGCATCGCCCAGCTTGTAGAACACGATCAGGATCAGTACGAAAAGCGCGCCGGAACGCGAGAAGAAATCCTTGAGCGGCGCGATCACCGCTTCGTCGAGTGAGCGTGGCGGGACCGGCACGACCTCCGGCTCAGGAGCGAACCAGGTCGCCGCGACGCCGATGAGCATGAGTCCCGCCATCAGCCAGTAGGTGGCGCGCCAGCCGAGAAAACTGTCCGCGATCACCAGCGCCAGCCCGCCCGAGACCAGCATCGCCAGGCGATAGCCCAGCACCGATACAGCCGCGCCGGCACCGCGTTCGCGCGTGGCCAGCACGTCGGTGCGATAGGCGTCAAAAGCAATGTCCTGCGAGGCCGAGAAAAACGCCACCAGCACAGCCATCAAGGCCAGCGCCACGATCGCATCGCGAGGCGAGAGCGAGCCCATCGCCGCGATCGCGACGATCAGCGCGCACTGCGTGACGAGCATCCAGCCGCGCCGTCGCCCCAGGAGCGGCGGCACGTAGCGATCCATGAACGGCGCCCACAGGAACTTGAGCGTGTAGGCCGAACCCACCAGGGTAAGAAAGCCGATGGTCCTGACATCCACTCCCTCGACCGTCGCCCAGGCCTGCAGCGTGCCTGTGGTGAGCGCCAAGGGCAATCCGGAAGAAAAGCCCAGCAGCAGCAGGATGCCGACCCTGCGACTGGCAAAGACTTGGGTCAGGTCGCGCCAGGACATCGCCCGAGTTTAGAGCCTGTCACCGCGCAAGCGGTTTTGGCAGGCGCTTGCATGGCGAGGCGCACTTCGAGCAAGCATGTATGCTTCCACGATGACCGCAAAACGAGAACAGTGCCTGCACCGCCTGAGTACCGGCCCTGTCCTCATCCGGCCGTCTGCACCACCGCTCTAACACCGTGCTGCCTGTCGCGATCCTCAAGAACAGCCGCCTTGGCGATCCCGGGCGGATCGCGCATTTCCTCGCGGAGCGCGACATCGCTTTCACGCTGATCGACATCGATTCCGGCCAGCCGGTCCCGGACTCCGCCGCCGGCTTTGCGGGCCTCGTCGTCATGGGCGGTCCCATGAGCGTCAACGATCCCTTGCCTTGGGTCGAGGCCGAATGCGAACTGATTCGCCGCGCCGCGCCGGAAATACCTGTGGCCGGGCATTGCTTGGGGGCACAGTTGATGGCGCGCGCGTTCGGCCAGCCTGTGACGCAGAACCCCGTGCGCGAGTTCGGCTGGGATGAACTCGAGGTGCGCGATGCCGCGCTGGCGCAGGAATGGCTGGGCGAGTTTGCAACCAGCCCGGTACCGGCCCTGCACTGGCACGGCGAGACTTTTGGGCTGCCAGCCGGCGCACGCCTGATGCTCTCGAGCCGGCACTGCGAGCACCAGGCCTTCGTGCTGGACGACCGCCACCTCGGCCTGCAATGCCATTTCGAGACCGCGCCGGAGTCCGTGCGGCGCTGGGCGGAGTCGACTGCGAGCGCCTTCGCGCGCGAGGTGGCGCGCGGCGGTCCAGGCACCCAACCGGTCGAGGAGATCCTGCGCGAGCTCGATGCGCGCACGGCGCGCATCCATGGCGTGCTCGATGCGCTCTACTCGCGCTGGATACGCGGTCTGCGCGGCGCATGAGCTTGCCTTGGGCGCACCCATGTTCTGCGCTAAGCTCTTCCACCCCATGACCTTTCCAGGTTTGCCGCCCACAATCATGAAGCTCCCGATAACCCTGGCCCTTGTCGCCATAGCCGGTATCGCGGCGGCCCAGAACCAACCTCCGCGCGAAGGCGTCGACGTCGGCCGCACCTCGTCGTTCGCCAAGCTCGTCTCGGCCGAGCAAATGGAGCGCACCGCCGCGCAGCAGTACGCCCAGATGCTGCAGGAGGCCGCCAAGCAGAATGCGCTGGCCCCCGATAACCACCCGCAGCTTCTGCGCCTGCGTGCCATCGCCCAGAAGATCCTGCCGCACGCGGCGAAATGGAATCCGCGCGTCGGTCAGTGGAAGTGGGAAGTCAACCTGATCGGCAGCAAGCAGATCAACGCGTTCTGCATGCCGGGCGGCAAGATCGCGTTCTACACCGGCATCCTGGACATTTTGAAGCTGACCGACGACGAGGTCGCGATGATCATGGGTCACGAGGTGGCGCATGCACTGCGCGAGCACGCGCGCGAACGCGCCGGCAAGGCCGCGGCCACCAACGTAGGAGCCAACCTCCTGTCACAGTTGCTGGGACTGGGCAACGCCGGCAACATGGCTCTCGGCGCGGGCGCCAACCTGCTCTCGCTCAAATTCTCGCGCGACGACGAGACCGAGGCCGATACCGTGGGTCTGGAACTGGCAGCGCGGGCCGGCTACGACCCGCGCGCCGGCATCACCCTGTGGCGCAAGATGCAGCAGGCGAGCAAGGGCGCGCCACCCCAGTGGATGTCCACCCACCCGGCTTCGGACACACGCATCCAGGAAATCGAAAAGCAGTTGCCGCAGGTCATGCCCATCTACGAACGGGTAAGCGGCAAGAAGTCCTGAGAGGGCCATGAGAATGCGCTGGCACACCCGCACCCTGATCGCCCTGACAGCCATCGCCAGCTCTGCCTGGGTGCCGACGGCCGGGGCGCAAGGCGCGTTTCCTTCCCGGCCGATCACCATCTCGGTCGGGTTCGCCGCCGGCGGCGGCACCGACATCACCGCGCGCCTGCTGGCCAAGCGCCTCACCGAGCAGCTGGGCCAGCCCGTCAATGTCGAGAACAAGCCCGGCGCCGGCGGCAATCTGGCGGCCGAACTGGCGACGCGCGGCAATGCCGACGGCCACTTCATTCACCTGTCCGCAATCGGCCCGCTCACGGTCGCCCCGCACATCACCAAACGCCTGGGCTACGACCCGCGACGCGACTTCACGCCGCTTTCCGCCGCGGTCACCTTTCCCAACGTGCTGGTGGTCAATGCCGCACAGCCGTTTCGCTCGCTCGACGACTACCTGGCGTTTGCGCGTGGCAAGCCCGGCGCCATGGCCTACGGCACTTCGGGCATCGGCGGCACCGGGCATTTGAGCGGTGCGCTGCTCGAATCGATCGCGCGCATCGACATGACCCACGTACCCTACAAGGGCGGTGGCCCGGCGATGACCGACCTGATCGGCGGGCAGGTGCCCTCGCTCTTCGCCTCGGCGCCCTCCGCCGTGCCGCAGATCAAGGCCGGCAAGATCCGCGCGCTGGCCGTCACCGGAACCAGGCGCAGCGAGGCCCTGCCGGATGTGCCGACCATCGGCGAGACGCACAAGGGCTATGACGTCTCGAACTGGTACGCCTTCGTTGCGCCACCCAAACTGGCTCCGGAGCTGGCGCAGCGCTGGAATCGCGAAATCGTGCGCGCCCTGAACGACCCACAGGTGCGCGAGCAGATCCGCGAGCACGGCATGGAGGCCATACCGTCGACGCCACGCGAACTCGCCGAACGCATCGAGCGCGAATACGTGCTCTGGGAACGGATCGTCAAGGAGGCCCGCATCACCGCGGAGTAGGCGCTGCGCCGCATGCCGGCCTGGCCGAGTACGCCAAGCCGCGCGCGGGGTTCTCAGTCGGGCATGCGCACCACGATCTTGCCCACCTGCGTGTCGGCCTCCATCGCGGCACGGGCCGCGGGCAGCTCATCAAACGCGAACACCTGGTCGATCGCGGGTTTGAGGCTGCCGTCGGCCAGAAAGGGCA
>JBJXGS010000111.1:0-3436 GCA_046160545.1 Burkholderiales bacterium | reverse complement strand
AGCGTCAGCGCATGCACCGGCTGGCGCAGGTCGTGGCTGGCGGCGGCGAGGAAGCGGCTCTTGGCGAGATTGGCCTCCTCGGCGCGCGCCTTTTGCACCGCCAGGTCGGCGGCCAGGTCGTCGGCCTCGTGGCGCGTGCGCATCGATGCCATGAGCGCGCGCGACAGCGACTGCGACAGGCGCAGGTTGAACACCGCATACGCGGCTATGGCCGCGGCAATCGCCAGGTCGAGCGTGCCGCCCTCGAGGAGAAGCATCGCGATCACGGCGACGACTATCGGCCCGGCGAAGCGCACGAAGGCCGGCGGATGCGCCGCGCAGCCATGCAGCGCCCCGGAGATTTCGCCCGCCGCCAGGAGTATCAGGAAAAGCTGCAGCTCCGGGCGCTCCGGCGGCCACAGGAAGACGATGCCCGCAACCCAGCACAGCCCGCCGCCGAGCGCGCCGTTGGCAAAGCCCTGCAGGCGCCGCGCCGCATTGCGCGTGTTGGGCGGACGCCCGCGCAGGCGACGCGCCTGCCACAGGCCCAGCGCCACCCGCGCCAGCTGCAGCGCCACCCAGGCACCGACGGCCACGCGCGAGACCGCCGTCTGCAGCACCGCGGCGGCGACCAGGAAATTGACCAGGGCGCCCAGGTTCAGCATGACGAGGTTGGCTTGAATCGCGCCGGCACGGTCGACCAGCACCCGGTCATCGAGCGAGGCCGCGGTCGTGGCAGGCTGAATAAGGGTTGTGGTCATGGTCCCCAAGGGTGGCGCCGCCAGCGAACGCCAGGCGGGCAATCCGCGCACGCAAGGCGGCCGCGGGCAGAGCTTGCACATGATCGCCGCCATCGCGCCGAATTGCAATCGGCACAACGAAAGAACCGCGCAGCCCGCCTCAGACCCTGGTCGCAGAAGTCCTAGGACCTCTGCGACCAAGGTCCAATTGCGCGGTCATGCGGCGGCGCGTAGCGTGATGCCTGTGTCCTCGTCTGCGTCGCTCCCGGTGTGCCGTGCGTTTCCGGTACCCCGTTCCGGAGCGGAGAGCAGGACGATGGCCATGTTGGGAGATGACATCATGCCTGCACGTACCAGACTCCGCGTCGCAACAACTTCGTCACAGCACCGCGCGGAAACCGGCCTGCCGCGCCGACCCGACACCAGCCCACACCATCCGGGCAGGCGCATGCGGCCGCTCTGTGCTGCCATCGCGATGGCGTTGCTGTTTGCTCCGGGAACTGCTGTTGTCAATGCGCAAACTCGGACCTGGGACGGCGGCGGCACCACGAACAACTGGAGCAATGAAAACAACTGGAACGGCGATACCGATATCGCGACCAACTCGTCGCTGATCTTCGCTGGCAACACCAGACTGAACGCCGTCAATAACCTGCCCAATTCGGACAACCCGTTAGGTGGCATCACCACTCTGTCGGTAAGCGGCCTGTCGTTTGCAGCGCTCGCCGGGGCATTCACCCTGAGCGGCAATCCGTTCATCAGCAATGGCAACATCACAAACAGCAGCAACAATCTACAGACCTTGAACACCCTAGTCATTGTCGGCGCGCCCCAGACGTGGTCTGCAGGCACGCCCGGGCTCGTGTTCGGCGGCGGCATCAGCTTCGCGGCAGGCTCTTCCGCTCTCACCGTGACCGGCAGTAGTACGGGCACCATCACCAGCCGCGGCGACATCACCAACAACAGCAGCAGTCTCCAGACCATCAACGCCCCGATCATTGTCGGCACGACTCAGACATGGGATGGCGGCTCCGGTGGGATGACACTGAACTTGCGTTCGCTTGGCAGCAACACTCTGACACTACGTAACAGAGTCAATGTAGGCTCAAGCGACAATGGTTTTGGTTTTGCGGTTGGCTTTGGCACCGCGGCCGCGATCAATATCGAATCGGGAAGCAAGGTCGAGTCCTTTGACGGACGCGTGGCTACGTGGGAAACAAGTAGTACAGGCATCGTGACTGTCACGGGGCGCGATTCGACTTGGGCAAATTCACGCAGCCTCTACGTCGGCGATTACGGCAGCGGCACGCTCAACATCTCGAGCGCAGGACTTGTCGCCAGCCGCGATAGCTTTATCGGCTATGGGTCCGTCGGCACCGGCACTGTCACTGTCACAGGTACCAGTTCGACTTGGGCGAATTCAAACAACCTCCTGATCGGCTACTTCGGCAGCGGCACGCTCAACATCTCGAGCGCAGGACTTGTCACCAACAAAGCTGGCTATATCGGCTACGAAGTCGGCGGCACCGGCATCGTCACTGTCACAGGAGCCGGTTCAGCTTGGAGGAATATCGACAGTCTCTTTGTCGGTCTCAACGGAAGCGGCACCCTAAACATCGACCCCGGCGCCATGGTCTCGGCCGGCGGCAGCGTCTCCATCGGCGCCCGAGGTACGCTCAACCTCGCTGGCGGGACCTTACAGTCAGGCAGCGTCCTCGCGAGCCCGGGCGGCCAGTTCAACTGGACCAGCGGCACCCTGCGCATCATGAACCCATTCACCCTCGGGTCCAACACGCTGGACGGCGTCACGGCGCTTTCCGCAGTAAAAGCCCTGGAAGCCGGCACCGCCTTCGCCGTAGGCGCCGGCAATCAGTCGTACCTGGCCGGCGGCACTTTGGGCGGCACGGGCACCCTCGCCAACGATGGTCTCCTAAGCGGCTTCGGCACCATCGCCGGCAGCGGCGGCTTCACCAACAGTGCCCTGCTTTCGCAGTCCGGCGGCAACCTGGTGCTGTCCAACACCGGCCCGAACGCGAACACCGGCAACTGGGACCTGCCCTCAGGCTTCCAGTTGCAGCTCGCCGGCGCCACGCTGACCAACAACGCCTCTTTGAACCTGAACAGCGGCCAGGTCACCGGCACCGGGACGCTCATCAACGCGGCCGGTGGCAGCATCTTCGGGCGCGGCGTGATCGCCTCCGGCTTCAGCAACGCCGGCGTAATCGCGCTCGACGCCGGCACCACCAGCATCACCCGCGCGTTCAGCAACAGCGGGCAGATCCAGCTCGCGTCCAATACGGCGCTGCTCACCGGCGGCGTGGTGACCAACAGCGGGCGCATCGAGGGCTTCGGCAAGGTCAATAACGCGGTCAACAACAGCGGCATGGTGGAGGCCATCGGCGGCACGCTCACAATGGCCGGAAGCCTGACCAACGCCTCCAACGGCATCATCGCAGCCGGCAGCGGGGCCAAGGTATTGGTCAGTGCGGGCCTCGCCAGCAACGCCGGGCAGATCCAGCTTTCCGGCGGCACCTTCGACAACAACGGCCGGGCACTTACCAACGCAGCCTCCGGGGTCGTCGCCGGCTTTGGCACGCTGCGCAGCGGCGCGGTCATCAACGATGGCCGCGTGCTGCTTTCCGGCGGCACTTCGATCGTTCATGCGAACCTGGTGTCGAACGCCAATAGCCAAATCGTCCTGTCCGGCAACAGCAACA
>JBJXGS010000110.1:0-2766 GCA_046160545.1 Burkholderiales bacterium | reverse complement strand
TCGCCGCCGCGCAGGCGGGCAAGCATGTCTTCTGCGAGAAGCCGCTCACCTTGTCGCTGGACGACGCACTGGCCGCGGTGGCTGCCTGTCGCTCGGCCGGTGTGCAGTTGGGTATCGGGCACGAGCGGCGCTTCGAGCCGGCCGTGCTCGACCTGCGCCGCCGGATCGCCGCAGGCGAGCTGGGTACGCTGTTGCAGATTGAAGCCAATTTCAGCCAGGACAAGTTCCTTGCGATGGCGCCGGACAACTGGCGCCTGTCGCCGGTGCATGCGCCGGTCGGGCCGCTGTCTGCCACCGGCATCCATCTGGTCGACCTGGCCATTGCCATCCTCGGTCCTGCAGAGTCGGTGTGGGCACGGCTGGCAACGCGCGGCAGCAACTTCGCCAACGGCGACACCCTGGGCTTGATGCTGGGATTTGCCGGCGGCGCCAACGCGCTCATCAGCGCCATCCTGGCGACTCCTTTCGAAGGCCGCTTTGCCGTGTACGGTTCCAGGGGCTGGGTCGATATTCGCGACCGTACGCATCCGGAGAACCCGACCGGCTGGGACGTGACCACCTGTCTGCGCGATAAAACGCGCGCAACCAGGTTCGTTGCACCGCATGGCGCTGTGCGTGACAACCTCGAGGCATTTGCAGAAGCGGTTCAAGGCGGCACGGCCTATCCGGTGACGGCGGCGGAAATGCTCGCCAACGTCGCGGCGCTTGATGCCATCATGCGTTCGGTTGCGTCCGGAAAAATGGAATCAGTGGAGAAAACGGGAACATGAGCATGCGCATACGCCAGATCGTATTCGCCGCGGCCGACCTGGCCGCCACCCGGGCGCAGCTGCATGAGTTGCTGGCACTCGATACTCCCTACGCCGATCCCGGGGTCGGTGAGTTCGGCCTCGACAACGCGGTATTCGCCTTCGGCGACCAGTTCGTCGAGATCGTCTCGCCGACTGCCGATGACACCGCCTGCGGCCGCCACTTGCAGCGGCGCGGCGACAGTGGCTACATGGTGATCCTGCAGACCGACGACATGGACCGCGAACAGGCGCGTTTCAGGAGCCTGGGGGTGCGCGCGATCTGGCAAAAGGACCTAGACGACATCCGCGCCATGCATCTTCATCCCAAGGACGTCGGCGGGGCGATTGTCAGCATCGATGAGCCCACGCCGCCGGCAAGCTGGCGCTGGGGCGGGCCGGAGTGGCGTGTGCAGGCGGGTGATGCCGGCCGGCAGCGCGTCGTCGGTGTGGCGCTGGAAGCGCATGACCCCGGGGCCATGGCGCGGCGCTGGGGCGAGGTTTTGGGTCTGGGCGTGCCACGCGAAGAGGGTCTGGGCTGGCGGCTGACCCTTCGTGAAGGAGTGATCGACTTTGTCTCCGCGGGCGGGCGCGGCGAAGGCGTGGCTGGCTACACGCTTGCGGTAGTGGACCCGGCCGCGGTGGTGCAACGGGCGCAGCGCCTTGGGCTCACAGTGGCGGGTCAGACCGTGCGCCTGATGGGTGTCGATGTCGCGCTGCGCGCGCTCGACCGCGTGGGGGCGGCCTGATCGTCAAATTGCCAGACGGCAAATCACCCGGGGGTGGAGATCGCTCCGACCGCCTGGAAGAGTCCGCGGATCGAGTCGGCTGAAATGCCGCGCGTGATGAACACCAGCCGGGTGCGCTTGTCTTCGCTCGGCCAGCGGTCCAGCGTCACCGGCGGGTGGAAGATGTGCTGTACGCCCTGCACGACCACGGGCTTGCCCTCCACGTTGACGATGCCCTTGACGCGCAGCATGTCCGGCCCGCGCAGGTTGGTCAAGAGTTGTAGAGCGGCCGAGAAGGCATCCCAGGTGAAAGGGGTGTCGAAGCGCAACGAGAGGGTGCCGATGCGCGGGTCGTGGCGCGCGCTGCGCGCGCCCAGGTAACGCTCGCCGGCCTCGCTGGCCGTATCGAGCGTTTCGCCCAGGAAACGCTTCGTGGACTCGTTCGCGCGTGCACTGCCCAATCCCAGGCCGATGAGTTCAGCGGGATCGATCTCGCCTTGCACGACGTTCACGATGTCGGCATGCCGGTTGATGGCGTGCACGCTCGCCTTCAAGGCCTGCACGGTTTGCGGGTTGGCGAGGTCGCTCTTGGTGACAAGTACGCGGTCGGCGAGCGCGACCTGCTTTTCGGCTTCGCTCTGTCGATCCAGCAAGTGCGCACCGTTGACCGCATCGATCAGGGTCACGACGCCGTCCAGTCGATACTGCGCCTCCAGCAGGGTGTCTGAGACCAGGGTCTGCACGACTGGCGCGGGGTCGGCCAGGCCGGTGGTCTCGACAATCACGCGATCGAAATCCGCAATCCTCCCGGCGCGGCGGTCGTTGAAGAGTTCGCGCAATGTTTCCTGCAGGTCGGTGCGCACGGTGCAGCACAGGCAACCGTTGGCCAGCAGCGTGACGTTCTCGGAAGACTGGGTGACCAGGTCGTGATCGATGCCGATCTCGCCCACCTCGTTGATCACCACCGCGACCCGATTCATGTCCGGGTGGCGCACCAGCCTTGCGATCAGGGTCGTCTTGCCGCTGCCGAGAAAACCGGTGATGAGCGTCAGCGGAATCTTGCCGGCAAGCGCATCTCGTTCCATGACGTCGGCCCGTGGCGGGAAGGCGCCTAGATGTTCATTTCCAGCACGTACAGTCCGCCGGCATGGCGGTCCTGCGTGTAGACGATGCGCCGGTCGTCGACGAATACGTCGTTCAACTGGATCGCGCCTGCCGGTGAGAGGGGCGGGGCACCGGGTACGTAGTAG